>NZ_JACOFQ010000008.1:0-261525 GCF_019455395.1 Bradyrhizobium sp. BR 10261 | reverse complement strand
GGCTCAAGGCCGCGCACGTGATCCACACCGTGGGACCGGTCTGGAACGGTGGTACGCTAGGTGAGGACGATCTGCTCGCGTCCTGCTATCGCCGCTCAATAGAGCTGTGCGGCAAGCACAAGCTGTCGTCGGTGGCCTTCCCCGCGATTTCGACCGGGAGTTACCGCTTTCCTGCCGACCGGGCCGCGAAGATTGCGATCGAAACGACCATTGAAGCCCTGCCGGCCGCGCCATCGGTCCGCCATGTCACATTCTGCTGCTTCTCGGAGGCAAGCGCCGCCCTGCATGCGGACGTCCTGGCCCGGCACGGCAGCCCTTGTGCCTGACAATTGGGTCGGTACACTCCGCCAGCCATGTTCCGGGGAGGGAATATGATTTCACGGTTTATACGATTTGCATTGGCCTGCGGTGCGCTTGTCTCGTTTGGGACGATGTCGGCGCGCGCGGAGGGCACCTACGAGATTCCGGCCGGCGCACATTTCAATCAGGACAAGCTCGCCAAGGTCAGCGACTTCTTCAAGAACGAGGTCGCGACCGGCAAGATCGCCGGCGCGACCGTGCTGATCCAGCAGCACGGCAAGCCGGTCTATCACGAAGCCTTCGGCGTGCAGGACGTGGTCAGCAAGGCGCCGATCACCGACAAGACCATCTTCCGCCTGTCGTCGCTGACCAAGGTGATCACCTCCGTTGTGGCGATGCAATTGATCCAGGACGGAAAGATCAAGCTGGACGATCCCGTCTCGAAATACATTCCCTCCTTTGCAAATGTGAAGGTCGGTGAGGAGAAGAAGGCCGAGGACGGCACCAAGACGCTCGAGCTGGTACCACTGGCCCGGCCCATTACCATTCTCGACCTGATGCGCCATACCTCGGGGATCACCTACGGCTTCTACGGCGACAGTCTGGTTCGCAAGGCCTATCGCGACGCCAACATCTACGCGGGCGAATTCGATCTCGCCGAGTTTGCCGAGCGGATCGCCAAGCTGCCGCTGCACAATCAACCCGGCGCGCTCTGGCAGTACGGTCATTCCACCGACATTCTGGCGCGGATCATGGAGATCGTGTCCGGAAAGGAATTATTCGAACTCGAGAAGGAAAAGCTGCTCGATCCGCTCGGTATGACCGATACAGGCTTCTTCGTCACCGAACCGGAGAGGCTGAAACGGCTCGCCCAGCCGCTGCCGACCGACAGCAATTTCCGGGTCGGCCGCGAGTACAGGACTGAGGTTCGCCAGAAGTGGCAATCCGCCAGCGGCGGCATGGTTTCGACCATGGCGGACTTTTCGCGCTTTGCGCAGATGCTGGTCGATGGAGGAACGTTCGAGGGCAAGACCTATCTCAGCCCGAAGACGTTCGAGCTGATGGCATCGGACCATGCCGGTAAGGACTCCGGCGTTGAGCGGGACTACTTCTATTTCCCCGGTGACGGTTTTGGCATGGGACTTGGGTTTGCCGTGCGCACCGATCCCGGTAATGCCAAGCCGCCGCCGCCCGGCGATCTCGGCGAGTTGAAGTGGGACGGCGCCAGCGGTTGCTATTTGGTGATCGATCGCAAGCAGGACATGTTCTTTGTGCTGCTGGAGCAGACCCCGACCGAGCGCCAGCGTATCCAACGGACATTGAAGCTTTTGGTCTATGAGGCCATGGAGAACTGACATGTTGGCGCGCCGCGCGCTCCTCGCGGCGCTCGCTCTCTGAAGACACTGATCTATCGGGCGATGGGGCGGTGACGGCCAGGCCTCACGCCGCGCGCACGATCTCGCGCACGTAGCCAATGGCTTCCTCGATCATCGCCGCATTGACGTCGAGATGGGTGCAGGCGCGGATGCGGCCGTCCATCATCGCGAGCGTCACGCCGCGCTGCCTGAGGGCCGCGACAATCTTGTCGCCGGGGATGCCGGCGCCGTCGGGCTTGAAGAACACGAGGTTGGTCTCGGGCTCCTGCACCTCGATGCCCGCGATCTGCGACAGGCCGCGCGCGAGCGCGCGCGCATTGGCGTGGTCGTCGGCAAGACGCTCGACGTGATGGTCGAGCGCATAGATGCAGGCGGCCGCGCAGATTCCGGCCTGCCGCATCGAGCCGCCAAGGCGCTGCTTCCACTGCCAGACCGCGTCGATGAATTCGCGGGTGCCGGCGAGCACGCCGCCGATCGGCGCGCCCAAGCCCTTGGAGAAATCGATCCAGGCCGAATCCCAGCCCGCGGTCATGTCGCGCGGCGAGATGCCGCTCGCGACCGTGGCGTTCAGCAGGCGCGCGCCGTCCATGTGGGTGACGAGACCATGTTGCCTGGCGATCGCGACGATCTCGTCGAGCGCGGCCTTCTTCCAGATCGTGCCGCCGCCGATATTGGCGGTCTGCTCGACGCTGACGACCCGCTGCGTCGGCTGGTAGCGCGTGCGCGGATGCAGGGCTTTGCGGAACGTCTCCGGCGTGAACTGGCCGTCGGGCCCCTTGAGCTGTGTGACCTGGAAGCCGCCGATCGCGGCATGCGCGCCGCCTTCGCGGGCGATGATGTGCGCGGTCTCATGCGCCAAAATCTCGTCGCCGGGCCGGCAATGCACCAGCGTCGCGGTGACGTTGCACATCGTCCCTGACGGCATGTAGACCGCCGCTTCCTTGCCCATCAGCGCGGCGACGCGCTCGCACAGTGCATTCACGGTCGGATCGTCGCCGACCTGCTCGTCGCCAACCTCGGCCCGCGCCATCGCCTCGCGCATCGCAGCCGTCGGCCTGGTCTGCGTGTCCGAGAGCAGATTGATGCGCACCGGCGGCGCCTTGGGATCGACGGGGGGAGGGGTGTAGAGCATGCGACGGCTCCTCAAGCGATGCGGCCACTGAAATGTGGCTCTTAAGCAAAAAGGCCCCGGCGAACCGGGGCCTTTCGACATTCAAATCTTAGCGCGAATAGAATTCGACGACCAGATGGGGCTCCATCTGCACCGGGAACGGCACGTCGGAGAGGGCGGGGATGCGCACGTACTTTGCGGTCATCTTGCCGTGGTCGACTTCGAGATAGTCGGGGGTGTCGCGCTCGGGGAGCTGGCTGGCTTCGAGAACGTGGGCGAGCTGCTTGGAGGCTTCCTTGACCTCGACGACGTCGCCGACCTTGACTTGGTAGCTCGAGATGTTGACCTTGCGGCCGTTCACCTTGATGTGGCCGTGGTTGATGAACTGGCGCGCGGCGAAGATCGTCGAGACGAACTTGGCGCGATACACGACCGCGTCGAGACGACGCTCCAGGAGGCCGATCAGGTTCTCGCCGGTGTCGCCCTTAAGGCGGCTGGCCTCGACATAGATGCCGTGGAACTGGCGCTCAGAGATGTTGGCGTAGTAGCCCTTCAGCTTCTGCTTGGCGCGCAGCTGCACGCCGAAGTCCGAGAGCTTGCCCTTGCGGCGCTGGCCGTGCTGGCCGGGGCCGTACTCGCGGCGGTTCACGGGGCTCTTCGGGCGGCCCCAGATGTTCTGGCCCATACGGCGATCAATCTTGTACTTCGCCTCACTGCGCTTAGTCATCGCGTCCTCTTCGGTTGCATGGTTTGAGGAAACGCGCCCTCCTGTGTGCCGGGATGATTCCCAGCACCGACAGGTCCGATCCCCAAAGCTTAAGGGACCAGACCACGGGTCGCGAAACGCTTCGCGGGCCGAAACCGGCCCGCGAGCAGGCGGCTTTTAGGGGATTTTGGGGTTCGCTGTCAATTCTTTAGCCGGTCATTCCAGGGCGAAGCGCAAGCATCGAACCCGGAAACTCGGGGTTCCGGGTTCGGCTCTGCGAGCCGCCCCGGAACGACGGTCTGTCACGTCCTGACCGCCCGGATCGGCTTGGCGCCCACCGCCCGCAATTCGGCAGCAATTTCAGTGTTCAGGACCTGTTCCAGCCGGGTCAGGACCCGGGCGACAGGGGCAGCGTCCGTCACCCGGTGGTCCCAGCGGATCACGACATGGATGGTCTGGTCCGGCTCGACAAGGCCGTAGCTGACGATGAACGGGCCGGGTGTGATGGGATGAAGCTCGCCGCCGCCATAGGCGGCCACCGAGCTAACCGCGAAGCTGCCGAACCAATTGCCGCGCTGCCGGCCGAAATTCAGGCCCACCGCCCAGAACAGGCGCCGCAGCGGCAGCGGTAGCCGGGTGACCCGCATGACTTTACGGAACATGGGAATATCCGCGACCGGGGCCGTCTTGGCGCGCCGGATATCGGTATCGATCGCTACCAGCGTCATCGCCTCTGGCGCCGCGATCCGCTGCGGCATGACGCATTCCTCGCCATTCTCGCGCCGGGCAATCGCCACCGACGCCACGCTATTGGGGAGCTCATAGAGCGTCGGCCAGGGCCATTTGGCGTAGACGGTGCGCAGCACCGGCTCATCCCTTGCCACGAGCGCGAACGCCTTGACGAAAATCGCCGCCCAGCCGGCCGGCGCCATCGCGCCCGCGCGGGCCTCCAGCAGGGGGCGAATATTGAGCGAGCGGGAGAGCGACACGAACGGCACGCCCCTCGAGGCGTGCATCAGGTCGACGATCAGGCGACGCGGCAGGGAAATGTTCTTGGGTTGACCGCGCATCGTTCCTTCGGTTCCCGCGGACTCACAGGGGACTGGCGGCGAGGGGGCGCCGCTCGCCGCCTGCTCTAGCACGCCGCGACGGCTGAAGGCGAGAACGAGCATTTCTTGAGCATTGTTCCGTCTGGCACGGCCCCCCGGGCTCCGGCAAGCGGCAGGCGGTTCAGCGCCTGATTCCGTCGAACGCCGCCATGATGCCGCGCTGGAATAGCGACCAGTCGAACCCGAGTGCGATGGCGCGGTAGCCGCGGTCAATGAGCTGGTTGGCCTGGTCGGCGGTGCGCGCCACGCCGCCGATCGGCACGCCGCTTTTGAGGATGCCGGCCTCGGCCCGCGCGATCAGCGCCAGCAATTCCGGATCGTCCATCCGGCCACGCTTGTTGATGGACGTGGCAAGATCGCCGGGGCCGATCACCGCGACATCGATGCCTGGTGTCGCCATGATCTCGTCGATGCGGTTGACGGCATCGACATGCTCGATGGTGATCATGCAGATCATCTCGTCATCGGCTGAGGCCATGTAGTCAGGCATTGACTGGCCCCAGCGGAACGGCGCGTGGAACGGCCCCCAGAGCCGGTCGCCGCGCGGCGGATAGCGCACGCTGCGCACCGCTTTCTCTGCCTCGTCGCGATTGGTGATCATCGGGAAATTGATCCCGAACGCGCCGATGTCCATCGGCGCTTTGGCAAGCCACGGCTCGTTCGCGGCGATCCGCACCAGCGGCGTGCACGGCGTGCCCGTCGTCGCGGCGATCATGGCATGCGCCTCGGTGAGGCCGATCGGGCCGTGCTCGAGATCAACGATGATCCAGTCGAGCGAGCGCGCCATGATCTGCACCATCTGCACGCTCGGGATCGTTGCGATCGCGCCGAAGGCGGGGCGGCCTTCGCTCCACATCTGGCGAAGGCGATTGAGCGGTTTTGCGGGGACCGACATGTGAAGACCTGCGCGTGGGTAACGATGCGAAGCCTAGCAGCACGCCGCCGGGGCGCAAAGTCAGGCGACCGCGCGCCCGCCGAAGAACGGTGTCAGCGTGGCGGAAAGGCCATGCACGCGGTTCGAGGTGAAAATCATCTCGGCGCCCGTCTGCGCGATGCCGCAGCCGTACGGGCCGAGAAGGTCGGAAACGCGGCGGGCGATCGCAGGCGCCGGATCAATCCATTCGACCGGCCAGGGCGCCAGCCGCTCCATCCGGTCGAGCAGCAGCGGATAATGAGTGCAGGCCAGCACGATCGTGTCGGTGCGCGCAGTCGTATCCTGGGGGTTTCCGACGAAGCAAGGTTTCAGCTCAGCGAAAATGTCGCGGTCGTCGACTGTGGTGCCGCTGAGCGCAGCCTCGGCGAGCGTGGCGAGTTCGGGCGAACCGACCAGCGTCACCTCACAGCCTTGGCTGTGATCCCGGATCAGCGCTTGGGTGTACTCGCGTTTGACGGTCGCCTTCGTACCGAGCACCGAGACGCGGCGGGTCTTCGACTGCGCGCAGGCCGGCTTGATCGCCGGCACCGTGCCGACGAACGGCACGCGATAAGCGGCGCGCAAATGGCTCATGACCGAAACGGACATGGTGTTGCATGCGATCACCACCAGGTCGGGCTTGTGCGTGGCAATCAGCTCCCCCATCAGCGGCACGACGCGGGCGATGATCTCGTCCTCGCTGTGATGGCCATAGGGGAAAAAGGCGTCGTCGGCGACGTAGGTATAGTGCGCATCCGGTCGCGCCGCCACGACCTCGCGTAGCACGGTGAGGCCTCCAAGACCGGAATCGAATACCAGGATCGTCGGGGAATTGGTCACGTCGCTACCTTAAGACCCCGTGGTTACCATTCGGTTTTTGGGGCGGTTTTGCGGCGGCGGCGGCCGGCGCCCAGTTTGGAGCGATTCAATTTCACGTTGGCCGCCTGTACCCGCTATCAGCCGTGCTGCGCTGCGATTGGGATATCCGTAAGCTTTCGGGGGGCCGACATGATCAGAAACACTGGGAGTGGCTGGGGGAGCGTTGCCCGGTGGCTTCACTGGGGCCTGGCGCTGGCGATCATCGGCATGATCGGCTTCGGCTGGTGGATGAATCACATCCCGGCGCGCGCCGACAAGTTCTTCTACCGCTCGATCCACGCCGATATCGGCTACGTGATCCTGCTGCTCACGGTGTTGCGCCTGGCCTGGCGCGTCATCAACGCGACCCCGGCTCTGCCGGCCGAGTCCTTGCGCTGGCAGAAGATCGCAGCCCGCGTCAGCCACGGCGCTCTATTTCATGGTGATCCTGGTCGCGATGCTGGGCTGGGCGCATTCGGGTGCCCGCGCGACCAGCTATTCGGATTTCTTCGGCCTGTTTCACGTGCCGCAATTCACCTCTCCGGACAAGGCGGTGGCCGATGCCTATGAGGACCGCCACATCTTGTTCGCCTATGTGCTGCTGGCCTTGATTGCTGTCCACGTGATCGCAGCCCTCTGGCACCACTTCATCCGCCGCGACCGCGTCGTCGCGCGCATGGTGGCGGATGAGGTGGGATAGGGGACATGGCGCTTCTGCACGTTCCGTCATCCTGAGGCGCGAGACGTGGGACGCAGAGCGTCCTACGGGGAGCCTCGAAGGATGAACGGCCGCGCTGCAGCCGCGCGGGGAGGCCGGGCCGTCGCCCTTCGAGGGCCGCTGAAGAAGCGGCCACCTCAGGATGACGGTGATGGATTGCCGTTGCTTCCCTATCGCAATGACGCGTTAAGATGCGGCGTCGCGACTGGTCTAATTCGCGGTCTCAGGAGACACCATGCTCACCGTCCACCACCTCGGCAAATCGCAATCCGAACGCATCGTCTGGCTCTGCGAGGAGCTCGCGATCCCATATGAGCTGAAGTGCTATGCGCGCGATTCCGTCACCATGCTGGCGCCGCCCGACTACAAGGCACTGCATCCGATTGGCGCTGCGCCCGTGATCACCGACGGCGACCTGGTGCTGGCCGAATCCGGCGCCGTCGTCGACTACATCATCGCCAAATATGGCAACGGCCGCCTCGTGCTCCGCGCCGATGATCCCGACTTCGCACAGTTCCTGTACTGGTTTCACTTTGCCAACGGCACCTTGCAGGCCGGCATGGGCCGGCTGATGCTGCTGAACCGGCTCGAGCTCACTGACGACAATCCGATGCTGGTCGCGATCCGGGCGCGTGTCGACCGTGCCTTCGACCTTGTCGACGCGCGCCTGCGCGAAGCCGAATATCTGGCAGGCCGCAACTTCACCACGGCCGATATCATGACGGTCTTCACGCTCACCACGATGCGTTATTTCCAGCCCTATGATCTCCAGCGTTGTCCGAACGTGGTCAAATATCTCGGCCGCGTCAGTGCGCGTCCGGCCTATCGTCGGGCGATGGAGAAGGGCGATCCCGGCATGGCGCTGCTGCTCAGCTGAGCGGACGATCAGGCGATCTTGTTCGTGGTCGCCGTTCGCGCTGCGGCCAGCTGCTTCTGCAGGCGATCGATGTTCTGCAGCAGGCGCTGGCTGGTCAGCACCAGGAAGTAATAACCGAACTGCGGATCCTGGAAGTAGATCTCGAGCAGGCGGTCATAGGTGATCGTGAGCACCTGGCCGTCTTCGATGCATTCGATCGTTCCGGTGCGGCGATTGTCGGGCGTGAGGAAGCCGAGCTCTCCCATCAGCGCGCCGGGCCCGATCTCGACGCCGATCTCCTTGACCAGGAATTTGCCGGTCACGGTGAGGAGCATCTCCTGGGCCGGATCGCCGAGCTTGAACAGTGTGTCGCCGCGGCGATATTTGCGCTCGGTCATGAACGGCTTGAGCCACTCGATCGACATGTCGCCTTCGGCGGCATGCCGCGCTTTCTTGACCAGCTTGAGCATCTGCCGAAGCCGGAGCGCGTTGATCGGAAGCATCAGCAGATAGAGCAGGAAGGTCGAGACGTTGGCGGAGAGCGCGCCGAAAATGGCGAAGAAGGCGCAGCCGATCATGTTGGCGACGCGCAAGGGCACCATCGTCCGCATCAGGAGGGTGGCGACGAAGAAGCCGGCGCCGATCGTCGCAAATAGATTGGCCAGCGTGATGTTGTGGACGAAGATCTCGAGCAGTCGGTTGAAGATCGCGTCCCAGGTGACGTTGTTGGGGTCGAGGCCCATCTGGACCAGGATCTTCGCGATCCTGAGATTGTCCGTGGCCGCATCGAGAATGCGGTCAAGGATCGAGGAGACGTCTGCGCTGCCGGACGGCATGGTACTATCCCTGCGTAAGGCCTTCAGTCCTGGGCGGTAGGCTGGACACCTATAGCCGAAATGGAACGACGACCGCTTGAATGAAACCTTCGGTCGCCGTTCCGCAACAGGCAAATTTTAGCCCGAACCGTCGTTTCGGCAATTGCCCGTTCGTTGCGCGCATGGTCCGGCCGCCCCCGTGATTCGGGGGCGGCACCGGTGGACTTCAGCGTCCGGAAGTGGCGCTGGTTGCCAAAAAGGACAGAAGGTGGGCCTATGGCTTGACGCCAGGCTGGACGACCTGCTGCTCGACGAGGGTCAGGTGCCCGGGCAGCGAGCCGGCACGCAGCTGCATGGCGACGCTGTTGGCCTCCTCCAGGGTGAAATTGCCCGAGATCTGAACCGAGCCGCCGGTGATGGGCTCGCGGATCACGGGGGCGGAGATCACCGTGTCGTCAAGCGCGATGGCGATGGGCTTGCCGATATTCTCTTCCGTGAGATGGGCAAAACGCCGTGTGCCGCGTCCGTTGAAGCGGAAGGAGACAACCGGATCCTTCGTCCCGGGGGCGAAGCTTGGCGCAGCATCGCTGATGTCCTCGCCGTCGAGCGTGCTCTCCTTGGCGACCAAATAGGGCCGCTTGTCCTTGAACCCGAGCAAGACCTCCGTGCCCTCGGGCGGCTTGCCGGATTGCGCCTGCTCCGGCGGCATCGATACATCGACCTGGCGGAGGCTGACCTTGACCCTTCGGGCGAAGATCGCGGTGATGGGCTCGGGATCGGTGACGCCGGGCAGGAAGATGCGAATGCGGTCAGTCCCCTCAGGGACGGCGCTGACAAGCTTGATGCCGGCGTCCTTGAGACGCTGCTCGATCATGGCGATGGACTCTTCGACCAGCTCATGCAGCCTCGCCGCGGATGCGGCATCGGTCGGCGCGAGCCGGACCGCTCCGTCGCCACCGTCGGTCACGGAAATGGCATGCGACGGCAGTCCGTCCGCGGCAGCGGCGAGCTTGCGCGCGAGCTGGTCGCGTGCCTTGGCGTCGGCGATCTTCACATCGACGCCGCCGTCACGGATCGCGAGATTGGAGAAGGCGATATGGCCGTCGTGCAAGGCCTTGTAGACGTCGTCGCGCAGATCCGTGACGACGCTCTCGCGCAAGGCGTCGCCGTCCACCTTGTAGATGATCCGCGACCCGCCCAGCTTTTCCATCTTGTCGATGACGAAGGCTGCGAGCTTGGCGTGCATCTTGTCGAGCTGGCTATCGGCGAGCGCTGCGCGCGGCAGGACGATCATCGACGCCAAGGCGAAGGCGAGGATCAGCCGTGTGGCGCGGTCCCGCAGGGGCGTGGTCATCATCACCTCAAGTCTATCGGCGGGACGCTGGCAGAAGAGTCCAATGCCTGATCTTGGTACCTGGATCGGCCAGGAAGGTTCAAAAGCCGCTCGGGCGAGGTCTATCGCCCTAGCCCGTAGGCGATGGACGAACGCCAAATCATCCATCATTGTGGTCCCGGCCGGCCAATCGGCCGGGAGCACCCGCCGCACCAAATGTCAAAAGACAGGCGGCGAGGGGCGACCTGAGGGAGGACGGAATTCCATGGCGGGCATCCACACGCTCGATCGGCTTATTGGCGACAACTATCCGGAGTTTTTGACGGACGAGGAGGTCCGGGCCTTCGAGCAGGTCCCTTATGCTGACCGCGTCGCGGCCGAGAGCACCTATGACGCCATCAGGCTTGGGGCCGCACGCAACCCGGGCGGCGCGGTGATCCAGTTTCTGCAAAATGCCGATCCTGCCGACACGGCTGTTGTGATCACCTACAGCGATTTCATCGCGCGGGTCACGCAGGCGGCCAACATGTTTCACGCGCTCGGCGCGGAGAAGGGCGATGTGATCTCGTTCATGTTGCCGCTGCTGCCCGATGCCTTCGTAACGCTGTTCGGGGCCGAAGCCGCGGGCATCGCCAATCCCGTCAACCCGCTGCTCGAGCCGCATCAGATCGCGGAAATCCTGGAAGCGGCGAACACGAAGATCCTGGTGGCGCTGGGGCCGATGCCGGGCACCGACATCTGGCAGAAGGTCGAGCAGATCCGCCCGCAGCTCAAGCACCTCAAGGCGATCGTGCAGGTGGCTGGCGGCGGCGATCCGGACAAGGGCATCTTTGCGTTCAACGATCTGGTCAAGCAGCAGCCGGCGGACCGGCTTGTCAGCGGGCGCAAGATTCTCGGCAGCGACATCGCCGCCTATTTCCACACCGGCGGCACGACAGGCACGCCAAAGCTGGTGCGGCACACCCATGCCAACCAGGTCTATCAGGCCTGGGCCCTGAACCTGCTGCTGAAAGCGAAGCCCGGCGCCAACCTGCTGTTTGGCATGCCGCTGTTTCATGTCGGCGGATCACTGACGCAGGTCCTCGGGACACTGTCAGCCGGAGGCTCGCTGGTCGTGCTGTCGCCGAGCGGCTGGCGTAATCCCAACGCCGTGAAGAACATCTGGGGCCTGGTCGAGCGCTTCAGGCCTGAGGCACTGTCCAGCGTGCCGACGGTGCTCGCCGCAGCACTCGCGGTGCCGCCGGGAAATGCCGACATCTCCAGTTTGAAATATGCCGCCGGGGGCGGCTCGGCGATCCCGGTCGCGGTGGGATCTGCGATCCAGGACAAACTCAAGCTGCCGGTCGTCGAAGTCTACGGCATGACAGAGACCTCGAGCGTGCATACGCTGGCCTATCCGTCACGGCCGATCCGGCTCGGCTCGGTCGGCCTTCCCATGCCGTATTCCCGCGTGCGCATCGTGCAGCTGGATGCCGACGGCAATTTGATCCGCGACTGCAAGGTGGACGAGATCGGCGTCGTCATCATGGCCGGCCCCGGCGTGTTCGGCGGCTATCTCAACGAGGCCCACAACAAGGGCGCCTTCGTCGACAAGGTCTGGGTCAATTCCGGCGACCTCGGCCGGTTGGACGCCGCCGGCTATCTCTGGATCACCGGGCGCGCCAAGGACCTCGTCATCCGCGGCGGTCACAATATCGATCCGGCTCCGATCGAGGAGATCATGTTCCGCCATCCCGCCGTCGGCTTTGCCGCGGTGGTCGGTCAGCCCGATGCCTATGCCGGCGAGCTGCCGGTCGGTTACGTGCAGTTGAAGCCCGGTGCGTCCGTCGGGCCGGGCGAGCTCGAAGCGTGGGTGCGCGAGCGCACGCCGGAGCGCGCCGCCGTTCCGGTCCAGGTCATTCCGATCGACCCGATGCCGGTGACCGGCGTCGGCAAGGTCTTCAAGCCACAATTGCGCTGGGACGCGGCGCAGCGCGTGTTCACCAACGTGCTGCGGCCACTCGTCGAGCGCGGCATCGACTGCAAGGTGAAAGTCGGCGCCCATGGCAGCCACGGCTCGATCGCAACGGTGACACTGACGGGCTTGCCGGCCGACCAGCGCGACATCGTCGCCGGCGAGGTGCACACGCTGCTCGCCCCGTTCGTGATGCGGCACGAGGTGATACAGGCGTAGCCTCGCACCAACAGGCAGACGTTTTACGCCGGCATCGCGGTTTCAATCAGGCGCACCCAGAATGAGGCGCCGTGGCCGAGGATGTTGTCGTTGAAGACGTAGGCCGGGTGGTGGCACGCAGGGCTCTCGCCCATGCCCACCAGCACCATGGCGCCGGGGCGCTCTTGCAGCATGAAGGAGAAGTCTTCTGCCCCCATCATCGGGATGATGCGGTCGTTGACGCGCTCGGCGCCGACGATGTCACGGGCGACGTCGGCGGCGATGCCGGCTTCGCGCGCATGATTGAAGGTCACCGGATACATCCGCGTGTACTTCGTCTCCGCCGAGCCGCCATAGGCGCGGGCGACGCTGTCGGCGACTTCCCCGATCCGGCGCTCGACGAGATCGCGCACCTCGGGATCGAGCGTGCGCACCGTGCCGCAGAGCTCGGCGGTCTCCGGGATGATGTTGAAAGCGGTGCCGGCGTGGAATTGCGTGATCGAGACCACGGCCGATTGCAGCGGATTGACGTTGCGCGCCACGATCGATTGCAGCGCGCCCACGATCTGCGAGCCGATCAGGACGCTGTCGATGGCCTGGTGCGGGGTGGCGCCGGCATGGCCGCCCTTGCCGCGAACGGTGATCTGGATGTTGTCGGAGGAGGCGAGCATCGGGCCCGGCGTGGTGGCGAAATGGCCTTCGGCGAGACCCGGCATGTTGTGCATGCCGTAGACCTGGTCGATGTTCCAGCGCGTCATCAGCCCGTCCTCGACCATGGCCTTGCCGCCGCCGCCGCCTTCCTCGGCGGGCTGGAAGATCATGATCGCGGTGCCATCGAAATTGCGCGTCTCGGCGAGGTACTTTGCCGCGCCCAGCAGCATCGCGGTGTGGCCGTCGTGACCGCAGGCGTGCATCTTGCCCGGGATCTTCGAGGCGTAGGGCACGTCGGCGGTTTCCATGATCGGCAGCGCGTCCATGTCGGCGCGCAAGCCGATGGCCTTGCCGGAGGCGGATTTGCGGCCACGGATCACGCCGACGACCCCGGTGCGGCCGATGCCCGTCACCACCTCGTCGCAGCCGAACTCGCGCAATTTGTCGGCGACAATGCCGGCCGTGCGATGGACCTCGTAAAGCAGCTCGGGGTTCTCGTGAAAGTCATGGCGCCAGGCGGCCATTTCGTCGGAGAGGGCGGCGATGCGGTTGACGATGGGCATGAGTGTTGGGTCCGTTTCTTCTTGGTAGGGCCAATCAGCGCAGCGTAGCCTGCCGCAAGGGCAGGGCGAAAGGCGGGTCTCCCTCAAAAATTAACTGTCAATCACGGATCTTTGACTGACAGATATTGAAATCTGTCAGCGAGACGTGTATATCCGTTCCCAGACGCTCCGGTTGGGCGTCCCGTGGTCATCCCTTCCGGGAGCCTGAGGTCCGAAACGCCTGCGGATCGAGGCGCGTAATGGGTGGGAACCGCGGACGAATGGAGACTTACGACAATGACGACCGAAATCATCAACTTCACCGGCACGATTGGGCATTGGCTCAATTTGCTGGTTGCGCGCCAGATCGCGGCGCAAGCTGCAAAACTGCCTCATTAAGGCGAGAGCTTTCCGAAACGACCGGTCAAGGGCGCTTCGGTAAGCATCCTCCGCCGGGTAACTGGACCCTGAACGGGAACATGGTGCTGGCATGAACGAAGCTGTTGTCTTGACGCCGGAGCGGATCCTCGAAGTGACCGAGGATGTCTTGCGGCGCTACGGACTTGCCAAGGCCACCGTGGTCGACGTTGCCCGTGCGCTCGATGTGAGCCACGGCAGCGTCTATCGCCATTTCCCGAGCAAGGCTTCGCTGCGCGAGGCCGTCGCCAAGCGCTGGCTCGACCGCATCGACGCGCCGCTGCTGGCGATCGCCAATGAGCAGGGGCCGGCGCCCGATAGGCTCGACCGCTGGCTGCGCACGCTGTTCGCGGCGAAGCGCTCGCGTGTGCTCGACGACCCCGAGATGTTCGAGACCTATCTGACGCTGGCGCGCGAAGCCTGCGCGGCCGTTAAGTGCCACAAGGACACCATGATCGACCAGATCGCGGCGATCCTGACCGACGGTGTCAAGCAGGGCGAGTTCGCCTTGGACGACGTCAAGACGACGGCGCGCGCGCTGTTCGACGCGACCTGCCGCTTCCATCATCCGGCCCATGCCGACGAGTGGAAGGATGCCGATCTGCCGGCGCGCGTGGACGCCACCCTCGCGCTGCTGCTGCGCGGGTTGAAGGCCTGCTAGACCGCGGTGGCCGTTCGATACACGCGCCGGCCAATCAACTTCTAACCTTGTTGAGAACGACGCCATTGCGGACCGATGGCGTGGACGTACGTGCGCGGAAAGCGCCGTCGGACGATGGGACGACCGGTGGACTCTCCGGATAGGCGCTGATCGCGATTTCAACGTCGTCCTTCGATCGCTTTCGAAGGCGCTCGAATGTCAGTTCCTGATCGAGGGCAGGACAGCGGAAGTGGACGACGGCGGTATCGGGGAGGCGGCAGAGTTCGTCGATGAGATCGCCTACCGTGATGACGGGGGGATGGGCGACTGCCTTGTGATGACCCTTACTCATGACTTCTACTCCTTCACCCTGCTAACTGGAACATAATAGCCTCCGTTCCTATCCGCTTGGCAGAATGAGAAATTTCATCTCATTCGAGGCATTGCGGCAGGGCCGCTGCTAAATCCACGTCAACCCGCAAGCCGCGGCAAGCCGCACCAGCTGCGCGTCCGTGCGCGCGCCGGTCTTGGTCTTGATCAGATAGTGGTAGTTCTGGACCGTCTGAAGCACGAGGCGCATGCGATCACCCCAAAGTTTGATAAGCTCAGCCTAACAACGCCGCCGCGCCTTGCCAATTGCAGGGTTTGGGCCCCGATTGCAGCTCGGGCAAATTTCCCAAGCCCGATTGGGCATCGCTCTTTGGACCTGCAGCGGCGGCTTTGATCTAATCGGGTGGAAACATCGCAGGCCAATCCCTGCAAGGTGAGGAGCGGTGCAGCATGACTTCGATGACGATTGGACCGATCGCCGGCTCGACTGCCGACCCATCCGAGCGCAGCGCTCTGCTGTTCTGGATGATCTTCACGGGACTGTCGATCTTCGCCGTGGTGCTGCTGTGGCGTTTCGGCCTGATCCATCTGATGCTCACATCAGACCGGACCTACATTTCGAGCGTCATCGCGGCGCTCTATCTCGTCACCTGCGGTCACTGCTTCTTGCGCACGCGGGCGATTGCCCGTGAAGGTGCGGCAGCCCGGCGCTGCCGCGCGGTGCTGGCGGCGCCCGAAGGCAGCAAGGTGCTCGATGCGCGTACCACCGCGCTGCCGCGCGGGCTGGTGCGCGATCACATCGAAAGCCTGGTGACGAAAGCGGCGGCGCAGGATTACCGTCCGGTCGACCAGACGCTGCTGCTGCGGACGCTCGCGGACCGCCTGCGCGGCTCCAACGGGTTCGGTACGTTCGTCTCCGACACGCTGATGAAGCTCGGCCTGCTCGGCACCATCATCGGCTTCATCATCATGCTGGCGCCGATCGCGGGACTGGACGCCGCCGACAAGGTCGCGATGCGCTCCTCGATGGGGCTGATGAGCGACGGCATGGCGGTCGCGATGTACACGACGCTCGCGGGCCTTGTCGGCTCCATCCTGGTCAGGATCCAGTACTACATGCTCGATGCCGCGACCCAGCGGGTGTTCTCGGATGCGGTGGTG
This sequence comes from Bradyrhizobium sp. BR 10261, assembly GCF_019455395.1. NCBI lineage: Bacteria > Pseudomonadati > Pseudomonadota > Alphaproteobacteria > Hyphomicrobiales > Nitrobacteraceae > Bradyrhizobium > Bradyrhizobium sp. BR 10261. The sequence continues at coordinate 245,537 of NZ_JACOFQ010000008.1, read as the reverse complement.
CTGACCGAGACCTATGTGACGCCGGTTCTCGAGCGCAAAGGTGCTGGAACGCCTTCATGATGGATGATTTCGGCCTTTATCCGCGCGAGGAGCCGTTCGATCCCCTGGGCGTGATGCTGTTCAAGGCGCTTCAGGTGGTCGCCTTCCTGTTCTTCCTCGCGCTGCTGGCGGTCTCTCCCGATGCCAAGGAGGGCAAGATCGACTCCAAGGCCGAGTTCATGATCACGCTGGACTGGCCGGACAATCATCCTGACGATCTCGACCTGTTCGTGCAGGATCCCGCCGGCAACATCGCCTGGTATCGCCACCGGGAGGCCGGCTTCCTCACGCTCGACCGTGACGACCGGGGCGGGGCGAACGACTTCATTATGGTCAATGGTAAGAAGATCGCTTCCCCCATCCGTGAGGAGATCGTCACGCTGCGCGGCATCGTCCCCGGCGAATACACCGTCAACGTCTCGCATTTCGTCGCCACGACCGGCGAGCCCGTCACGGCCAATGTGAAGGTGCAGAAGCTCAATCCGACCGCGCAGGTGGTCTTCGACAACAAGTTCACGCTCGACCACACCGGTGACGAGAAGACCGCGGTGCGGTTCCGGCTCGATGCCGAGGGTAAGGTTATCGATGTCAGCCAGAGGCCGAAATCGCTGATGGAGACCTTCCGCAGCAGCTGGCGCAATGGCGCCGATATCGACCCGAACACGCGGGTAAGGGTGCGCCGTGAATAATCAGCAGACGGTCATCCTCTCGCTGTCGGTCGCCTATGCCGTGATCGGCGCGCTGCTGCTGGTCGTGCTGGTCTATGCGCGGCTGCACTGGTCGCTGAAGGCGGTCGCCGTCGTCGTGACCAGCGCCTTCTACGTCGTCAGCTTCACGGACATGCGCGGGTTGCTCGGCTGGGCCAGCACGGACAGGCTTCCTGCGTCCTTCAAGCTGCTGGCGGCGCGGATCGTCGAGCCCCATTCGCTGGAGGGCGATCCCGGCTCGATCTATCTGTGGGTGGAGGAACTCGATGCGGATCATCGTCCGAGCGGCATTCCGCGGGCCTTCCGCGTCCCCTACAACGACACCCTGGCCGACAAGACCCATGCGGCGGAGAACGAGATCGCGGCGGGCCATCCGCAAGGCGGGCGTGCCGCGGACTTTGGCGGCGGCGAGGGCAGCCTGGTCGACATGATCAGGGAATATGTGACGCCCAAGGCCATCATCGAGACCAGCGGCGGCGATTCCTCGACCGGGGAGTTCAATGCCCCGCCATCAGGCGCGCAAGGCGCCGTCTTCACGCCGTTGCCGCCACCTCGGATGCCGCCCAAGGACGAGCAATAGGCTCTTCACCATTGCGGCCGCGTGGCGCTGGTCAACCGCCTTGCGCTGGCGCATCTTGTTGACCTCCCTCAAATTGGCTTTATCGGCTTCCAATAAGACTATGAGGGTGGAGGGTGCGTGCTTCTCGCTGTCTTCTCGGATATCCACGGCAACCGGCAGGCGTTCGAGGCGTGCCTGAAGGTGGCCCGTGCCAGGGCTGCGGAGCGGTTCATCCTGCTTGGCGATTTCGTCGGCTATGGCGCCGACCCGGAATGGGTCGTGGACACCGCCATGGATCTGGTCGCCCATGGTGCCGTCGCCGTGCGCGGCAACCATGACGAAGCCGTCAACACCACCACCGAGAACATGAACAACGAGGCGCAGATCGCGATCGAGTGGACGCGCGGGCGGCTCGATGCGGCACAGCGGCGGTTCCTGGCCGAACTGCCGATGCTGGTGGACGACAGCGATCGGCTGTTCGTGCATTCGGAAGCCTCGAGCCCCAAGCGCTGGCATTATGTCCGCTCGACGGCGGATGCCGCCAGGAGCCTGATCGCAACGCCGGCTCACGTCACTTTCTGCGGCCACATTCATCGGCCCGCGCTCTATTCGATGTCGGTGACGGCGAAGATGACGAGCTTCGTGCCCAAGACCGATGTGCCGGTGCAGCTCCTGCGCGGCCGGCAATGGCTCGCCGTGCTCGGCTCGGTCGGCCAGCCGCGCGATGGCGATCCGTCGGCGTCTTTCGTGCTGTTCGACACGGTCTCGTGCCAGATCACCTATTGCCGTGTGCCCTATGACATCGCGAGCGCGGCAAGCAAGATCCGCGAGAACGGCCTGCCGCCCTGGCTCGCCGATCGGCTGTCGCAGGGGCGCTAGAGGCCTATGCCCAAATCCCTGATCAAATCAGGCGCTGTCATCGACGGCTACACGATCGGCGAATGCGTCCATGCCGGCGGCATGGCGACGCTGTGGACCGTCACCCGTCCCGGCATCGAGGTGCCGCTGCTGATGAAGGTCCCGCGAGTCTCGGAAGGCGAGGACCCCGCGGCAATCGTTTCGTTCGAGATGGAGATGATGATCCTGCCGCGGCTGGCCGGCCCGCACGTGCCGCACTGCTATGGCACCGGCGATTTTGCCCGCCAGGCCTATGCCGTGATCGAGCGCATTCCGGGCACAACGCTCTACAAGCGGCTGCCCGATCTGCCGCTACCTTACGAGGAGGCGCGGCTGCTGGTTGCCAAGATCGCGGCTGCGCTCGCCGATCTGCATCGGCAGAACGTGATCCATCACGACATCAAGCCGAGCAGCGTCATGTTCCGCGAGAGCGGCGAGGCAGTGCTGATCGATTACGGCCTGTCGCACCACGATCATCTGCCCGACCTGCTGCAGGCGGAGTTTCGTCTGCCCTACGGCACAGCGCCCTACATGGCGCCGGAACGGCTGCTGGGCGTGCGCGACGATCCGCGCAGCGACCTGTTTTCGCTCGGTGTGCTGCTGTACTTCTTCACGACCGGCGAACGTCCGTTCGGGGAGGGCGAGACACTGCGCGCGATGCGGCGGAGGCTGTGGCGCGATCCGCATCCGCCGCGAAGCTTGCGCGCCGACTATCCGCCCTGGCTCCAGGAAGTGGTGCTGCGGTGTCTCGAGATCGAGCCGGTCCGTCGCTACCCGACCGCGACCCAGCTCGCTTTCGATCTCGCCCATCCGAACCAGGTCAGGCTGACCGCGCGTTCGGAGCGGATCAAGCGCGATCCCTTGAGCGTGGCCTGGCGGCGCCGGTTCAACCAGGACGCCATGCAGCCTCGCGCGAAGGCGGATGTTGCCGAGCAGATTGCCTCGAGCCCGATCCTCGCAGTCGCGCTTGACACGGTGGAAGGTGAGCCGGAGCTGAACGAGGCGCTGCGTGTGACCACGGAGCGCATTCTCGCGACGCTGCCGCTGGCGCGGCTTGCCTGCGTCAATGTGCTGAAGCTCAACCGCATCGCCATCGACAAGACGCTGGACGACCAGGGCTCCAACAAGCATATCGACCGCCTGGTCGCGCTCCGGCATTGGGCGACGCCGCTGAAGCTGGATGAAAGCCGGCTGTCGGTTCACGTGCTGGAGGCGGTCGATCCCGCCACGGCGCTGCTGGAATTCGCCGAGGTCAACCAGGTCGACCATGTCGTCATCGGCGCGCGGCAGAGCTCGTTCAGGCGCACGCTGCTTGGCAGCGTCTCGGCCAAGGTGGCGGCGGAGGCGACCTGCACCGTCACCGTGGTGCGGCCGCCGCGCATGGCTGTTGCCAAACCGGACGCCGGCGTGGTGTGGGGCTAGGAAAGATTCACGCCGCGTGCGCAGTGTGCATCGAACGCTTGCGACGGATCGGCCAGGTGAAGTGCGGGCCGGCCTCGCCGTGATCCGCGCTGCCGCCGAAGTACTGAATGATCTCGCGGCAGGGCTCGCAGTTGAAGAGGTTACGCGACGCGGACGCCTGGGTCATTTCCTTCAGGCAGTTCGGGCAGTGCGGTTTCATTGGTTGAGTCCAGAAAAGGATTTCAATGCCGGCGCGGCGACCGGAACGAGCGGTCCCGGTCTGCAGTCTCGGCGCCCGGATCGTCGCGCATCTTGCCTTCGGTGCGTTCGAGCCGACCGAAGAAATAATCGAGGTTCGGATGCGGACGGCGCGGGATGCGGCACCTGCGTTTCGGCTGACGCTTCACGAGGGCGATCTGCATGGCGTCAGCCCGGATAGCGGTTGCGACCGATGATGCGGGTCGAACGTACCGGCATCTTCACCGGTCGGGCCGATGGGCCGAACACAACGAACGCACAAAATCCGATCCACAACGCCACGCCAGTCCAAACCAGGGTCGTCGTCATGATGTGCTCCTGTCAAATCAGGCAGGAATCACTAGCTGTGATTTGCACGAATCAGGGAAGTCCGGACGAGTACGGATTTAGGTTGCAATTTTAGTCATTGCGCGTCGCAACACCCGTAAATGCCGCAGCTTTGCGGGCGTAGCGCCCGTCAGATCGCCTCGCCGCGCGCCGCGAGTGCCGCGTTGCGGATCGCTGCAATATTGTTCTTGTACGCATCCTGCGTGCCGCCCTTGAACACGGACGTGCCGGCGACGAAGGCGTTGGCGCCGGCGGCCGCAAGCGCGCCGGCGACATCGGGGCCGACACCGCCATCGACCTCGATATCGATCGGACGCCCCGCCGTCATCGCGCGGATGTCGCGGATCTTGCCGATGGCGGAGGGGATGAAGGCCTGGCCGCCGAAGCCGGGATTGACCGACATCACCAGCACGAGATCGACCAGGTCGAGCACATATTCGAGCACGCTGATCGGCGTGCCCGGATTGAGCGAGACGCCCGCCTTCTTGCCGAGCGCCCGAATGGCCTGGAGCGAACGGTGCAAATGCGGACCTGCCTCGGCATGCACGGTGATGTGGTCACAGCCGGCCTTGGCGAAGGCCTCCAGATAGGGATCGCAGGGCGAGATCATCAGATGCGCATCGAACACCTTGCTGGTGTGCGGGCGCATCGCCTTGATGACGTCGGGGCCGTAGGAGATGTTGGGCACGAAGTGCCCGTCCATCACGTCGAGATGGATCCAGTCGGCGCCGGCAGCATCCACCGCGCGGACCTCCTCGCCGAGCTTGGAGAAATCCGAGGCCAGGATCGAGGGCGCGATGGCCAGGGGGCGGGGGGCGAAGGCTTGGGTCATGGCGCTGTTTCCCGGGGCGGCATGGGGCTGTTGGCCTCGCCTAACATGGGCCTCCCGGCCGGGCAATGCAGGGAGGTTGGGCTTCCTGTGGGCGGAAATTTCTGCCGCCAGCGGGCATGAATTGCCGATGTTCCCGCACCCCGCAAAGCCCGGCGGATATGGATTTCATTGAGCTTTTCGCGCTGGCACGTCGCTTGCTGACCTCACGGCCAGAACATTGGCCGCGGCATGCTGCATGGTTTGGAGTTGTGCGATGTTGTTTGCGCTTGGTGCCGTCTCGACTGCGCTTGATGCCATTCAATCGCTGACCAGCTCGAAATCGTCCTCGACGCAGCAGACTGGCTCGTCGCAAGGCGCGCCGAACCCATTCGCGATCGACAGCAGCACCAGCAGCTCGTCAAGCAGTGCAGCTCCGTCGGCGAATCCTGGCTATTATCCGCAGATCTCGCCGGAGACGATGAATGCGCTGTTCGCCGCGCAAAGCCAGTCGACGGACCAGACCGCCGGCACGGGCAAAACGGCATCGACCAGCCGCGACGCAGCGCTGAAGGACCTGTTCTCGCAGATCGACGCCAATGGCGACGGCAGGATCACCCAATCGGAGTTCGAGAACGCGCTCGGCGCCGGCGGCACCAATCTGGCGCAGGCCGACGACGTGTTCTCCAAGCTCGATACCAATTCGGACGGCAACGTCAGCCTGGACGAGATGTCCAAGGCGCTGAAGGGCGCCGGCCATCATGGCGGCCACCACCACGCGCACGCGGCGAGCGGTTCGGGCGGTGCGTCGGGCGGTGGTTCGGATTCCTCGTCGCCGAGCAGCGGGTCGACCTCGACCACCACGACCGCCGCCGACGGCTCGACCACCACCACCGTCACCTATGCCGACGGTTTCAAGATGACGACAGTGGTGCCGGGCGCCTCCAGCGGCAATTCGCCCTATGACTGGTTCGGCCAGATGATGCAGCGCCAGGCCCAGACCGCGGCGGGTTCCGCGACTTCGTCGATGTCCATGAGCGTGTAAGTGCGCATCCGCTGTCATGTCTCGGCTTGCCGTCTTCGCTGAAGCTTCGCCGGCCGAGCTCCTTGTAGGCCCGGCGTCGCCTAGCGGAGCCGCGACCGGGGCATCCAGTACGCCGCGGCCTCTCATTTCAATCGCAATCGTCTCTGGAATACTGGATCGCCCGGTCTTCGCCGGGCGATGACACCCCGAGGAGGGGAGAGAGGCGCTCTCGTTACACTCCGAACCGATCCTTCCACGCGGGCTGCGCCCCCGGGAACGGCAGCGCGGTCGCGTTGTAGACGCCGCGGGCGATGGCGCGGGCAACCACATTGGCAGCGACCATGCCGAGCTCGGTGAGGCCGACGATCGGATCAATCGGCTTTGCGCAGGTTGCGGCGGCGAGCAGCACGTCACCATCGGTCGGAGCATGCACCGGATAGATCGCACGCGCAAAGCCGGTATGCGCAATCATCGCCAGCCGCTTGGCCTGGGGCTTGCTCAGCACTGCATCGGTGACGACGGCCCCGATCGTGGTGTTCTCGCGCTCGGTTGCGGCGGGGCCGCCCTTGATGCGCAGCTTGAGCATGTCGTCGGTGAACTTGTCGGGCAATCCGCGGCCACCGAACTCGCCGCCAAGCTCGAACGGCGCCGCCCAGAACCAGGGTCCGTCGCCGACGGTGGCGCTGCCGACCGCGTTGACGGCGATGAGCGCCGCGACCTTGACGCCGCTGCTGGTGACGGAGGATGCCGAGCCGAGGCCGCCCTTGAACGTCGCTGTGGTGGCGCCCAAGCCGGCGCCGACGCTGCCGAGCGCAAACTCGCTTCCGGCTGAGGCGGCTGCGGCATAGCCGAGATCGCGGTAGGGCGCGAAGCGGCCCCAGGCCTTGTCGCCGCCGTTGAGCAGATCGAACAGGATGGCGCCCGGCACGATCGGAATCAGGGCCTCGCGGACGCGGAAGCCGCGGCCCTGCTCGGCGAGCCAGGCCTGGATGCCGCCGCCGGTCTCGATGCCGAAGGCAGAGCCGCCGGATAGCGCGATCGCGTCGACGCGCTCGACCGTATTGGCAAGGCCAAGCAGCGCGTCCTCGCGCGTGCCGGGGCCGCCGCCGCGGATGTCGATCGCCGCGACCGCCGGCTGATCGAACACGATGGCCGTTGCGCCCGAGGCAAGTTTTGCGTCGTCGGCATGACCGACGCGGACGCCGGCAATATCGGTGAGGAGGTTTTTCAAGGACGGCACTCCCAAGCGGCTGGCACGGTCCCAGCGATAGCGTACGCGAGCGGCGCGCTCAACTCGCCAGCGCGGTCCTGAGCATCTTGGCGAGCTCCGACTTGCGGTAAGGCTTGGCCAGCAGCAGCACGCCGGAATCGAGCCGGCCATGATGGACGATGGCGTTTTCCGTGTAGCCCGAGGTGAACAGCGTCTTCAGCTGCGGCCGCCGCCGTGTCGCCTCATCGGCGAGCTGGCGGCCGTTCATGTTGCCGGGCATGATGATGTCGGTGAAGAGCAGGTCGATGTCCTTGTCGGCATCGATGATGACGAGGGCCTCGGCGGCGTTGGCCGCCTCGAGCGCGGCATAGCCGAGGCTCTTGACCTGGGTCACGACATATTGCCGCACCAGCGCGTCGTCCTCGACGATCAGGACCTTCTCGTTACCGCCGGTGATGGGGACGTTCTGAGGCTGTTCGTACTCGGTCTCCTGCATGCCGGTGGACCGCGGCAGGTAGATCTTCACGCTCGTGCCGTGGCCTTCCTCGCTGTAGATATTGATGTGGCCGCCGGACTGCTTGACGAAGCCGAACACCATGCTGAGGCCAAGGCCCGTGCCCTTGCCGACCTCCTTGGTGGTGAAGAACGGATCGAACACCCGCTCGAGCAGCGCGGCCGGAATGCCCGAGCCGGTGTCGCTGACCGCGATCATCACGTAATTGCCGGCGACGACATCGGGATTCATGCTGGCATAGCCGTCGTCGAGGAAGATGTTGCGGGTCTCCAGCACCAGGGTGCCGCCGTCGGGCATGGCGTCGCGCGCGTTCAGGGCGAGATTGAGGATCGCAGTCGAAAGCTGGCCTGGATCGACCAGAGTAGGCCAGGCGTCTTCGGTGAGCTGCGGCATGATCGTGATCTGCTCGCCGAGCGTCGGATGCAGCAGCTTAGCGGCCTCCAGCACCAGCGCATTGACGTCGATCTCGCGTGGCTGGAGCGGCTGTTTGCGGGCGAAGGCGAGCAGATGCTTGGTCAGCTGCGCGCCGCGCTCGGCGGCGTCGTCGATCAGCTTGGTGATGGCGGCAAGCTCGGGCCGGTCGGCGACCGCGTCCGACAAAATGCCGATCGTGCCGGTGATGACGGTGAGCACGTTGTTGAAGTCGTGGGCGACGCCGCCGGTCAGCTGGCCGATGGAATCCATCTTCTGGACCTGCCGCAGCTGGGCTTCTGCGGCTTGCTTGTCGGTGAGGTCGCGGCCGATGAAGAAATGGCGCTTGACGGGCTCCGACCAGTTTCCGACCCAGTTCAGCGAGACCTCGTGCCCGTCATAGTGGTAGTAGCGCGCCTCGAAGCTGCGCTTGGTCTGACCGCGCCGCGCAGCACGCATCTCTTCGCGCGTCCTGTCCAGATCGTCGGGATGGATGAATTCGATCGCGCTGTGCCCGATCATGTCCTCCGGGTTGAAGCCGAGAATGTCCTTCACGCTCGGGCTGACCTGGATGAAATTACCGTACCCGTCGGTGACCAGGATCAGGTCCTGCGAGGTCTCGAAGATGCGCTCGCGCTCCTCGATCTCGCGGCGCAGCTTCTCCCGCGCCTGCTTCTCCTCGGTGATGTCGTGGGCAATCTTGGAGGCGCCGATGATCTCGCCATTGTCGGATCGCAGCGGCGAGACGTTCAGGACGACGTCGATCTGCCGGCCGTCCTTGTGGATGCGGACGGTCTCGTGCTGGGCGATCGACTCGTTGTTGCTGATGCGGTTGAGAAGACCCCTGGCTTCGGCCCTACGGTCCTCCGGCACCACGAGATCAATCGATCGGCCGATGGCTTCATTGGCTGAATAGCCGAACAGACGCTCGGCCGCTCTGTTCCAGCCGGTGATGCGGCCGTCGAGCGATTCAGTGATGATGGCATCGTTGGAGGATTCGACCACGGCGCCATAGAGCGCGAGACGCTTGCCGTAATAGTCGCGCTCGAAGGCCGATTGCTCGCGCAGCCGGCCGACAAGGCCTATCGTGCTCGCCTGCAGGCGGACGTTCTCGATCAGGAGCACGGCGAGCACGAAGCTCGCGGCGAATAGGCCGTAGATGCGTCCGGCGTAGAAGCCGAGGTCGTAGCGGGCGACGTTGACGATCGCCGACAGCGCGATGTCGAACAGCCAGGCGCACATCGTGACCATCAGCCAGACGTCGATCACCGTATGCGGCCTGCGGAGCCAGAGCGTGATCAGCGCCGCGAAGCTCAAGGACCAGACAAAAGACACCACGCCGATCATCGTGGTGGTGTAGCGGTCGTCCCTCAGCAGGACCGGCAGCAAATCGTGCCGCGCCGTGACGAACCAACCGATGACGATCATCGCGACAATGACGCCGAGCACGGCGACCACGATCGACCGCTGCGTCGGTCCCTCGATCTTGTTGCCGCCGTTGCCGTCCTTCAGCCAGCCATAGGCCAGCACGAACAACGGGAATCCGCCGTGCCAGATCATGTAGAGCCAGACCGTGGTCTGGGTGCCGGCGCCCAGCAATCCCGTCGGCGCGAACAGTCCGGGGAAGGTGAGGGCGTGTGTCACCGCCGCCGCTGCGGTGAACAGATACCCTATTGACAGCAGCAGCAACGCGCGGCTGCGCAGGACCGAGAATTGCGACAGCAGCAGAACAGCGGTAATGATATCGCTGACGGCCAGCGCCGACTGGTAGCTGGCGACGAAGGCCGGCATCTGGGCCAGGGGAGTCCCCGCGAAGGGGACAGCCATTGCGAACAGGATCGCGGAGAGCCCGACGATCGCCAACGCTGCAGTGCGATCGCTCTGCATGGCCGGCAAGGTCGAAAGGAATGTGCTTCGGTCGTTTCTGGCGTGCACGTTGACCTCTCGCAGGGACAGCATGGGTAGTCCACGTGACTTGATCGGCCGGCCGCCTCGGGTACTGGCCCTGGCGTCTCGGCCTTGGCCTCCATGGTAACCCGCTCTGGACGCGTGTCCCGAGGGGATATGCCCACGACTCAACCGAGGGTTACAGCTTACTTAACTCGGACGGGGAATCGGAATAGGAAATCGGTAAGGTTGGCTTTACTGGAGGGGCTCATACTGCCTTGCCGTACGTCGCCGTTTGAATTGAAACCGATTAATGATGCGAATCCGGGAGTTGTTCCCATGCCCCGTGTCCTTGTTGTGGATGACCAGAAGGACGTCCGCGCCATGGTCTCGATCGTCCTTCGGGTCAACCAATTTGACGTAGTTGAAGCCGAGAGCGGTGTGGCTGGCCTCAAGGCCTTTGGCAAAGAGATTTTCGACGCGGCCATTGTCGACATCTTCCTGACCGACATCAGCGGTATCGACGTCATGGCCGCCATTCGCGAGCGTGTTCCCGGATTTCCGATTGTGGCGGTATCGGGGATGACGACACTGGATTTCATCAGTGAGGCGCCGGGTCTCGCCGGCGTGATCTGCCTGCAAAAGCCGTTTCGGCCGAACGATCTGCTGCAAGCGCTCCGGACGGCGCAGACAGCGGCTGGCGGCGAATTGTCTGCTGCCGTCTGACCGGCTTGCGAAAACAAAACGCCCCGGCGAACCGGGGCGTTGACGTCAAGCTGGTTAAAAGTTCAGGCGGCTGTCTTAGGTGCCGTTGGCGTTGAGCTCGGCGTAGCCGCCCTTGGCGTCCCACTTGTAGACGACATAGTCGATCTGCTTGATGTCGCCCTTGGCGTCATATTCGAGCGGCCCAAGCACCGTATCCCACTTGCCGGCCTTGATGGTCTCCATGACCTTCTTGGCATCGGTGGTGCCGGCCTTCTTGACCGCCTGCGACCAGACCTGCATCGCGGCATAGGTGTAGAGCGTGTAACCTTCCGGATCGATGCCCTTGGCCTTGAAGGCCTCGACGATCTTCTTCGCGCTCGGCTTGTTGCGCGGATCGGGACCGAAGGTGAACAGCGTGCCTTCGCCGGCCGGGCCCGTGATCGAGGCGTATTCCTTGTCGGCCAGCGCGTCGCCCGACATCAGGACCGTCTTCATGCCCTGGTCGCGCATCTGGCGCAGGATCAGGCCTGCCTCCTGATGATAGCCGCCGACATAGACGAGGTCGATGTTCTCCTTCTTCAGGCGCGAGACGATCGCGTTGAAGTCCTTGTCGCCCTTGTTGTAGGACTCATTGAGTTTCTCGGTGATGCCGGCCTTGTTGAGCGCCTTCTTGGTCTCATCCGCCAGACCCTTGCCGTAGGTGGTCTTGTCGTTGAGAATCGCGACGTTCTTGCCCTTGAAGTTCTTCGCGATGTACTGCGCGGCGATCAGGCCCTGCTGATCGTCTCGGCCGCAGACGCGCGCCACGTTCCAGAGCTTGCGCTCGGTGAACAGTGGGTTGGTCGAGGCGGGCGTGATCTGGAGGACGTTACCGTCGGCATAGGCTTCCGAAGCCGGGATCGACGACGACGAGCAGAAGTGGCCGGCAACGAACGGGATCTTCGCGCCCGCGATCTTTTCGGCAACCGAGCGGGCCTGCTTGGGATCGCAGGCATCGTCCTCGGCATCGAGGACCAGCTTCTTGCCGGCAACGCCGCCGGCGGCATTGAGGTCGGCCACCGCCAGGTCGGCGCCGTTCTTCATCTGGCGGCCGAAGGCGGATTCGGTGCCGGTCATCGGGCCCGCGACTGCAATGGTGAGGTCGTCTGCGAACGCCGCCGTTGACAGCGCAACGGAAGCGCCGAATGCCAGACCGATGAGTTTCAGTGATTTCATGAGATACCTCGCGGGTGATCGTCTGTGGGAGTTGCCGGGCAAGCCCGGTTCAAACCGGCGCCATTGTTCAATGAATTTTTCGAGAAGTCACCGGCAAAATACGGGCAGTTGCAAAGATATCTCGCCGTATTCGGCGGGCGCGCCAAGGCCGTCAGGCGTGCCGGCCGCCTTCCAGGTAGGCCGCGCGAATCTCGGGGCGCTGCAGCAACTCGGCGCCGGTCCCGGCCAGGGTGATCAGGCCATTGACCATGACATAGCCGCGGTGGGCGAGTTTCAGTGCATGGTTGGCGTTCTGCTCGACGATGAGGACAGTCAGGCCGTCCTGGCGGTTCAGGGCGCGGATCGCATCGAAGATCTGCCGCGCGATGAGGGGCGCGAGCCCCAGCGAGGGTTCATCGAGCAGCAGCAGGCGCGGGCGGCTCATCAGCGCCCGGCCGATCGCCAGCATCTGCTGCTCGCCGCCCGACAGGGTTCCGCCGCGCTGCATGACGCGTTCCTTCAACCGGGGGAACAGTGCGAACACGCGCTCCCGGGTGCTTTCCCGCTCCGCCTCCGTGCTGTCGGTGACGTCGGCGCCCATCTGCAGGTTTTCCGCGACGCTCATGCGCGGGAAGATGCGGCGGCCCTCCGGCGACTGAGCTATGCGCAAATGCGCGATCTGATGGGTGGGGACAGCGGAGATGTCCTTGCCGTCGAACAGGATCTGGCCGGCGCGGGCGCGGGGCTTGCCGAAGATCGTCATCATCAGCGTCGACTTGCCGGCGCCGTTGGCGCCGATCAGCGCGACGATCTCGCCGGCATTGATGTCGACATCGACGCCCTTCAGAGCCTCGATCTTGCCGTAGGCGGCGCGCAAGCCGCGGATCGCGAGCAAGGGGGTGGCAGCCGTCACGATCCGCTCTCCATCACGGCCGCAGCCTCTTCCTCGTCGGTGCCAAGATAGGCGGCGATCACCTTCGGGTCGTCGCGCACCTCCCGCGGCGTTCCTTGCGCGATCTTCACGCCATGGTCCATCACCACGATGTGGTCCGAGATCTCCATCACCACCGACATATCGTGCTCGATGAGCAGGATCGAGGTGCCGAGCTCGCCGCGGATCGACTGCAACAGCTCGCTCAGCGCGGCGCTCTCGCGTGCATTGAGGCCGGCGGCCGGTTCGTCCAGGCAGAGCAGGGCGGGCTCGGTGCACATCGCGCGCGCGATCTCGAGCCGGCGCTGGTCGCCATAGGCGAGGTTGCCTGCGGCATCGTCGGCGCGGTCGAGCAGATTGATCCGTTTGAGCCAGTCGGTCGCGAGCGCGATCGCGCGCTTTTCGGCGTCGCGATAGGTCGGGACGCCGATCAGGCCGAGAACCGTGAAGCCCGACGCGAGCATCAAGGCGTTGTGCTGCGCCACCATCAGGTTCTCGAGTGCCGTCATGCCGGGAAACAGGCGGATATTCTGGAAGGTGCGCGCGACCTTGGCCTGCTTGGCGATGCGGAAGTCGTTCAGCCGCTCCAGCGCGGTCTGCCTGCCGTCGTCCTGGTTGAGACGAATGGTACCGCCGGTCGGCTTGTAGAAGCCGGTGATGCAGTTGAAGACGGTGGTCTTGCCCGCGCCGTTCGGTCCGATCAGCGCGGTGATCTGCTTCCGTTCGGCTGCAAACGACAGGTCGTGCACGGCGACGATGCCGCCGAACCGCATGGTGAGCCCGTCGACGCTGAGAATTGGTTCGCCGCTCATCCGTGGCCCTCCTTGACGAGGTCGGAGGAGATCGCCTGCGCCTTGGTCAGATATACGGTCGGCGCGCGGTGGCCGATGATGCCGCGCGGCCGCCAGATCATGATCAGCACCATCGCCATGCCGAACACCAGCATGCGGTAGGTCTCGAGGCCGCGGAACAGCTCGAAACCGCCGATCATGGTGAGGGCGGCGAGCGCGACGCCGAGCTGCGAGCCCATGCCGCCGAGCACAACGATGGCGAGCACCAGTGCCGATTCCTGGAAGGTGAAGGATTCCGGGCTGATGAAGCCTTGGCGTGTCGCGAAGAACGCACCGGCAAAGCCGCCGAACATCGCGCCGGTGGCGAAGGCCGTGAGCTTGGTGGTCGTGGTGTTGATGCCGAGCGCACGGCAGGCGACCTCGTCCTCGCGCAGCGCTTCCCAGGCGCGGCCGATCGGCAGGCGCCGCAGGCGGATCGTCACCCAGTTGGTGAGCAGCGCGAGCGCCAGGATGAGATAGAACAGGAAGACGATGCGATGGGTCGGCGAGTAGTCGATACCGAGCTTGGCGGCGAGCCCGTCATCGCTGTTGTCGAGCGGAATGCCGAACAAGGAGGGGCGGGGAATGCCGGACACGCCGTTGGGTCCGCCGGTCAGACTCTGCCAGTTGAGGATGACGAGCCGGATGATCTCGCCGAAAGCGAGGGTCACGATGGCGAGATAATCGCCGCGCAGCCGCAGCACCGGAAAGCCGAGCATGACCCCCCAGATCGCGGCGAGCATGCCGGCGAGCGGCAGGCAGACCCAGAACGACCAGCCGAAATTGGTGGCAAGCAGCGCATAGGAATAGGCACCCACCGCGTAGAAGGCGACATAGCCGAGGTCGAGCAGCCCGGCGAGCCCGACCACGACGTTCAGGCCCCAGCCGAGCATCACATAGGTGAGCACGAGGATGCCGAGGTCGAGGATATAGCGCTGATTGTAGAAGATGACGGGCACGAGCAGGGTGAAGACGAGCAGGGCCGGACCCAGGAAGCGGCCCGCCAGTGACAGGCCGCGCTGGACCGGCGCTGGCACGAGCTTTTCCGCGCCGATCGGTCCGAGCCATTGCCGCAGCAGCTCAATGATGATGGAGCCGCCGAACACGAGGCCGACGATGGAGGCGAGATCGCCGAAACGCGTCCACCAGGTCAGCTGCCCGTCGGGACCGGCCTCGGTGCGGATGCCGATCATCAGCGAGAACAGCACCAGCGCAACGCATGCGCTGAGGAAGGCTTTTTTCAGAATGAACGGAATGCCCGCCGTGCGGCTGGCCTGGATCGTTTCGGTTGAAAGAGCTGTCACGCGAGGGCCCGTCAGACTTTTTCGACTTCGGGCCGGCCAAGCAGGCCGGTCGGCATGAAGATCAGGACGATGATCAGGATCGAGAAGGCGGCGACGTCCTTGTACTCCACCGAGAAATAGGCCGACCAGAAGGTCTCGATCAGGCCGATCGCGAGCCCGCCCAGCACCGCGCCGGGCAGCGAGCCGATGCCGCCCAGCACCGCCGCGGTGAAGGCCTTGATGCCCGCGACGAAGCCCATGTTGAAATCGACCTGGCCGTAATAGAGCAGGTACATCATGCCTGCGACCGAGGCGAGCGCTGCGCCGATCACGAAAGTCATGGAAATGGTTCGGTCGACGTCGACGCCGAGCAGCGCCGCCATGGTCTGGTCCTGCTCGCAGGCCCGCATGTCGCGGCCGAGCCGTGTCCGCGAAACGAGCCAGGTGAACATGGCCAGCAGCACGATGGTGACCAGCACGACCATGATCTGCATGTTGGAGAGCTGCACCGCAAACCCCTCGGCGCCTTCATGCAGCGTGTAGCCGCCCGTGATGATCGGCGGCACGGGCTTGACGCGGGCGCCCTGCGCGACCTGCGAATAGTTCGTCAGCACGAAGGACATGCCGATCGCCGACAGCATCGGTGCGAGCCGGAACGAGTGCCGCAGCGGCCGATAGGCGATGCGCTCGACCGTCCAGCCATAGAGGGCGGTGACCGCCATCGCGACCAGCAGGACCAGCAGCAGGATCAGCGGGATCGCAGTCAGACCGAGCGAGACCAGGAGCAGGAAAGTGATCAGTGCGATGAAGCCGCCGATCATGAAGATGTCGCCATGGGCGAAATTGATCATGCCGACGATGCCGTAGACCATCGTGTAGCCGATCGCGATCAGACCGTAGATGGAACCGAGCACGAGGCCGTTGATGAGCTGCTGGGCGAAATAATCCATGGGCTGCCGCTACCGAACCTGACGTTGAAAGGGAGCTATTCGAGAGAGTGCTTGGTTTCTTCTCGGGCCCCGGCAGCCCCGTCTTCTTCCCGTTTTGTAACAGGAGGGAACTGGCGGCCGCAACTGGGGATGCCTTGGCAATAAGGGCTTGTACAGAGTTGATTTCGGCTTCGGATGCCGGCTCCGGTTCCGCGACTGCGAGGAACCGGGTTCCGCAAAGCAACCAAAATCGACACCGGCGGTTATCTCCGACTGACGTCCAACAAGGGAGTTTTCCCCCCATGACGAAGCAGCAGAACCAGAATCCGGGCCAGCAGAACCAAAGCCCCGGCCAGCAGCGCCCGGGTCAGCAACCAGGGCAGCAGGGCGGCGGCCAGAAACCCGGACAGCAGCAGCAGCACGATCCGATGCGCCAAGGCGACAAGCCCGGCCAGCAGCAGGGCGGCAAGCAGGACAACAGACTGGATTGAACCCCCAGGGAGTAGCGCCAGGTGGCCCCGCCGAAAGGCGGGGCCTTTTTCTTTGGTGCGCAAGTTCTGCTCAATCATTCCGGGATGATCCGAAGGACCGGACTCAGGTGCGCAATTGCGCACCGGGGAATCTCGAGATTCCGGGTTCGATGCTGGCGCATCGCCCCGGAATGACGGAAGTCGGGTCGCGATTAAGGTAAACAATGGGTTTAAATTGCCGCCGCAGTCCGGTGCGAGTTAGCTCCCCGGCAAAGCCTTACCTCAAGGCGTGTAGACGAAGCGGGAAGCGGCATGTTCAGAAATTGGCGGATCGGCTCGGTCAACGGCGCGCTGCTGGCGGCTTATTTCATCCCGGCCTGGACGATGGTCGCCTTCAACATCATGGTCGCGCCGGTGCATGGTCTGTACGAGCGGCCGAGCGTCGCGGTGGCGCTGTTCCTCAGCGACCAGCTGCAGATGTCCGGCCTGAGCACGGTGCGCGCCGCCTGGCTGCTGGCGCTGGGACGGATGACCGTGGTGGCGTTCTTTGCGATCTATCTTGCGCTTCTGGTCATTCCGCGCACCCGCAGGAGCGGGGCCAGCGACGAGGCCCTCGGCATTGCGCTCGCAATCGGCAGCCTGATCTCGTTCGCAAGCATGGTCATGGCCTCCAAGGTGGGCGAGATGGCCGCCCTTCGGTTGCACGCCACGGAGCTGTTGCTGCTGCTTGGCGCCGCGATCGTGCTCGTGATCGAGCGGCCGGACGGAGCACCGAAGACGGTTGCCGCTCCGGATACCGCGGAGCTAGCCTTTGATCAGGCCGAGCTCCTGCACAATCGCTGAGGCTTCCTTGACGGCGTGGTTCGCCGCCGGGACGCCGCAATAGATCGCCTGCTGCAGCAGGATTTCCTTGATGTCATCGGGGGTGAAGCCGCCCTCGGCCAGCGCCGCGCGCACGTGCAGGCGGAATTCATCCCATTGTCCGAGCGCGACCATGGTGCCGATGACAAGCACGCGCCGCGTCCGCTCGTCGAAATGCGGCCGCGTCCAGATCTCGCCCCAGGCATAGCGCGTGATCATGTCCTGGAAATCGGTGTTGAAGGCGTTGCGGTTCGCGATCGATTTGTCGACCCAGGCATTGCCCAGCACCTTGCGGCGTACGGTCATGCCGGCATCGCGGCGCTTCTGGTCGTCCATGCTGTTTCCTCCGGATCAGTCATTCCGGGGCGATGCGAAGCATCGAACCCGGAAACTCGAGATTCCGGGTTCGCCTCTTCGCGGCGCCCCGGAATGACGGTGATAACAACTACCGTTGCGTCAAGAATCCCACCACCGCATCCGTAAACGCGTGCGGCTGCTCGACATTGGAAATGTGGGCGGCGTCGATGATGGTCATGCTGGCGCCTGGAATGCTCGAGCGGATCAGCTCGCCCGCGGAGATCGGAGTGGCCTGATCGTGGCGGCCCGCGATCACCAGCGTCGGGCTCTTGATCTTGGGCAGCAGAGCGCGCTGGTCGAGCGTCGACAGCGCCTCGCAGCAGGCCAGATATCCTTCGACCGGGGTCGCGAGCAGCATCGCCTTCATCCTGGCGGTGATCTCGGGCTCGCGCTCGCGGAAATCCTGCGTCAGCCAGCCCGCGATCACTCCATCGGCGACCGCCGCGATGCCGCCCTTCTTCACGGCGTCGATGCGCTCCAGCCATCTGGTCGGCTCGGCATAGTAGCAGGAGGTGTTGGCGAGGATGATCTTGCCGAATCTTTCCGGCGCGTTGGCGCCGAGCCATTGCCCGACCATGCCGCCCATCGACAGGCCGCACCAATGTACCTTCTCGATGTTGAGGTCGTCGAGGATCGCGAGCACGTCGCGGCCGAAGCGCTCCATCGTATAGGGGGCGGGCGGGACGTTGGACTTGCCGTGACCGCGGCGGTCGTAGCGGATGACGCGGAACACCTGCGTCAGCGCCTTCATCTGCGGCTCCCACATCTGCAGCGTGCAGCCGAGCGAGTTGGAGAGCATCAGGGTCGGCCCGCCGTCACGGCCCTCGACAGAGACGTTGATCAGGCAACCGTCGGCATCGATCATGGGCATTGCATGTTCCTTGACCCGCGCATCCATCTAGAAAGTGAATCTATCCTAGATGATGGATTGCCGGGTCAAGCCCGGCAATCCATCAGGAGAGATCCAACGAAGCGAGCAGGCGATCGATCAGGGCCTGTGACGCACCTTGATAGGCCATCGGCTCGAACAATGCCGCAATTTTCTCCGGCGTCAGATGCGCGGTGACCTGCGAATCGGCGGAGAGGATGTCGCGCAGGTGCTTCTTCTCGGCGACCGCGCGCTTGCTCGCGGCCTCGATCAGATGATGCGCATCGCTCTTGCCGATCTTGTCGGCGAGCGCAAAGGTGACGGCTTCCGCCATGATCAGCCCGTGCGTCGTATCGAGATTGCTGCGCATGCGCGCGGCATCGACCTCGAGGCCTTCGGCGATGTCGACGATCGCGGCGAGCGCGCCCGAGGTGACCAGCATCAATTGCGGCAGTGTCGGCCATTCCGCATGCCAGGGCCCGGCGCTGCGCTCGTGGTCCTGCACCTGCGCGGCCAGAATCGTAGCGGTGAGCTGCGGGGCCACGGTCGCGCAGCCGAGCGCGCTTGCGGCCGCGACCGGGTTGCGCTTGTGCGGCATGGTCGAAGAGCCGCCGCGGCCTTCGCCGGCGGGTTCGAAGGCTTCGCCGACATCGGTCTGCATCATCAGCGAGACGTCGCGCGCGATCTTGCCGCAGCTTCCGGCGAGGATCGCGAAGGCTGATGCAGCTTCGGCAATGCGGTCGCGATGGGTGTGCCAGGGCGCCTCGGGCAGCGGCAGGCTGAGCTCCTGCGCCAATCGTTCGGCGACTGCGAGGCCGTTGTCGCCGAGGGCCGCGAGCGTGCCGGCGGCGCCGCCGAATTGCAGGGCGAGACCCTCGCGGCGGAGCCGCCGCAGACGGCAGCGGGCACGGGCGAGGCTCGAGGCATATTCAGCGGCCTTCAATCCGAACGGCATCGGCAGCGCGTGCTGGAGCCAGGTCCGCGCCACCATCGCGGTGTTGCGATGGGCGCGCGCGAGTGCGGCGAAGCCCTTGATGGCGCGGCCGAGGTCGGCATCCAGCGCATCGATGGCGGCGCGCAATCCCAGCATGGTCGCGGTGTCGATGACGTCCTGGCTGGTCGCGCCCCAATGCACATAGCGCGCGGCCTCCGCGTCAGCCTTGCCGACATTGGCGGTCAGCATCTTGACCAGCGGGATCGCGAGATTGCCCGACCGGGTCGCAGCCACGGCCAGCGCGGTCATGTCGAAGGTATCGGCCTTGCAGGCCGTTTCGATCGGGCCCACTGCGGATGCGGGAATCACACCGGTGGCGGCCTCGGCCCGGGCCAGGGCTGCCTCGAAATCGAGCATGTTCTGCAGCGTGGTCCGGTCGTCGCAGACGGCGCGCATGGCTGCACTCGACAGCATCGGCGCAAGCAGGGGGGAGAGGGCTGTGCTCATGTTGCGCGGGTCCGGGAGAGAGACCTAATCATCATGATCAGGCTCTGCCAATCCCTGACGATCGGCACAAGACTTTTTGCAGGTGCGAATATGCATTCCACGTGACCATGGGTGACCCTTTTCTTTGCGGTCTCCCTGCGTTACTTGAGCATCCCACCTTTTGCGACCCCGGAGGCGCCCCATGGCCATGACAATGAACGGCGAAGTCCAGCTTGCGGCGCCGCGCGAGGCCGTATGGGAGAAGCTCAACGATCCCGCGGTGCTGAAGGCCTGCATCCCCGGCTGCGAGGAGCTGGAGAAGACCGAGGACGGCGGCTTCCGTGCAACGGCAAAAATGAAGGTCGGGCCGGTCTCGGCGCGCTTCAAGGGCAAGGTGATGCTCTCCGATCTCGACCCGCCGAACGGCTACAAGATCTCGGGCGAGGGCGAGGGCGGGGTGGCCGGCTTTGCCAAGGGCGGCGCGGCAGTCAAGCTCGCGGAGAAGGATGGCGGCACGCTGCTCTCCTATGACGTCGAGGCGCAGATCGGCGGCAAGTTGGCGCAGCTCGGGCAGCGCCTGATCAACGGCACCGCCAAGAAGCTGGCGGACGAATTTTTCGCGAATTTCGCCAAGGCGGTACAGGGCTGATCGTCCCTGCTTTCCGTCATGGCGCCTTGCGCTTGGGGCAATGTTGCCCCCGGCTATAATGGCCCATATGATGGGTTGGAATAATTATAAGAAAGAACCGCTTCGACGGGACCCGTCGGGGCGCTGACAGAGAGTGCTTATGGCAAAAATCTCCCTCATCGTGAACGGCAATCCTGTTACCGGCAATGTCGACCCGCGGACGCTCCTCGTGCAGTTCCTGCGCGAGAATCTGCGTCTGACCGGCACCCATGTCGGCTGCGACACCTCGCAGTGCGGCGCCTGCGTCGTGCATCTCGACGGCAAGGCCGTGAAGTCCTGCACGACGCTCGCCGTGATGGCCGACGGCCACGAGATCAAGACCATCGAAGGATTGGCCGCCGACGGCGCGCCGCTGCATCCGATGCAGGAAGCGTTCCGCGAGCACCATGGCCTGCAATGCGGCTTCTGTACGCCCGGCATGATCATGACCGCGATCGACATCGTCCATCGCAAGGGCCACGAGCTCGACGACCATACCATCCGGGAAGAGCTGGAAGGCAATCTCTGCCGCTGCACCGGCTACCAGAATATCGTCGCCTCGATCGCCGCCGGCGCGAAGGCGATGGCGAAATCCGATCTCGCGTAACCGCGCGCCCTCCGCGATCAGGACACCCCCAGGAAACCCCATGTACGAATTCAAATACCACCGCCCCGGCACCGTCCGGCAGGCCGCCAATCTCCTGGTGAAGAACGAGGACGCCAAGCTGATCGCCGGCGGTCACACGCTGATTCCGGTCATGAAGCAACGGCTCGCAAGCCCGCCGCATCTGGTCGACCTCTCCCATATCGAGGGGCTGAACACGATCGAGATGAAGGGCCGTTCGCTGGTGATCGGCGCCACCGCCAAGCATGCCGAGGTCGCGACCTCGGCTGTCGTCGGTGAAGCCATTCCGGCGCTCGCCAATCTCGCCGGCCAGATCGGCGATCCCGCAGTGCGCCACAAGGGCACGATCGGCGGCTCGCTCGCCAACAACGATCCGACCGCGGACTATCCGGCCGCGGTGCTCGCGCTCGGCGCCACCATCGTCACCAACAAGCGCCGCCTCAAGGCCGAGGAGTTTTTCCAGGGCCTGTTCTCGACCGCGCTGGAAGCCGACGAGATCATCACCAAGGTGATGTTCCCGCTGCCGAAGAAGGCCGCCTATATCAAGTTCCGCAACCAGGCCTCGCGCTACGCGCTGGTCGGCGTGTTCGTGGCGCGGCGCCCGTCGGATGTGCGCGTCGCCGTCACCGGTGCTGGTTCGGACGGCGTGTTCCGCGTCGATGCGTTCGAGGAAGCGCTGAAAAAGCGGTTCTCGTCCAAGGTGCTTGAAGGCATCGACGTGCCGGCGGAAGGCCTCAACAGCGACATCCACGGCAGCGCCGAATACCGCGCGCACCTGATCGGCGTGCTGACACGGCGCGCCGTCGACGCGGCCAATGCCAAGGAGTGAGTGGACCTCACGCCTTGGCGCGATACTTGCCCGTTAGCGAGGGCGTAACGAGACTGGCACTTTCATGACTTCAGCGACCCTGCCGGCATCGGTCGATGCGATGCTCGAACTCTTGACCTCGCGCGGCTATCTGGCTGAGCGGTCGCTGGCGACGGTGACGTATCTGTCGCTGCGCATGGGCCGGCCGCTGTTCCTGGAAGGCGAGGCCGGCGTCGGCAAGACCGAGATCGCAAAAGTGCTCTCGGCGGCGCTGGGGCGGAAGCTGATCCGCCTGCAGTGCTACGAGGGCCTCGACGTCTCCTCCGCAGTCTATGAGTGGAACAGCGCCGCGCAGATGATCGCGATCCGGATGGCGGAAGCCGCCGGCGACACCGATCGCGAGCAGCTGTCGAGCGACATCTTCGCCGATCGCTACATGATCAAGCGGCCGCTGCTGCAGGCGCTGGAGCCTGATGTCGCGGGACCGCCGGTGCTGCTGATCGACGAGCTCGACCGCGCCGACGAGGCGTTCGAGGCGTATCTCCTGGAAATCCTCAGCGACTTCCAGGTGACGATCCCCGAATTCGGCACCGTGAAGGCGCCGCATCCGCCGATCGTCATCATCACCTCCAATCGCACCCGCGAAATTCACGATGCGCTGAAGCGGCGCTGTCTCTATCACTGGGTCGACTATCCCGCCGCGGAGCGCGAGCTTGCGATCGTCAAGACGCGCGTGCCCGGTATCTCGGTCAAGCTGTCGCAGCAGGTCGTCCGCTTCGTGCAGGCGCTGCGCAACCAGGATTTCTACAAGTCGCCCGGTGTTGCCGAGACCATCGACTGGGCTACCGCTTTGTCCGAGCTCGATGCCCGCTCGCTGACCCCGCAAGTGGTCGGCGACACGCTGGGCGCGCTGCTCAAATACCAGGACGATATCACCCGGATGCAGGGCGACACCCTGCAGAAGGTGCTGAAGGAAGCGACGAGCGAGAATTAGTCGTCGTCGTTCCGGGGCGATGCGAAGCATCGAACCCGGAACCTCGAGATTCCGGGTTCGCTCGTTTCACTCGCGCCCCGGAATGACGAGAAGATGAGTACCAGCATGGCCATCAACCACCTTGCCCCGGAGCAAACCGAGCAGTTCGCCGACAACATCGTCGGCTTTGCCCGCGCGCTGCGCGCGGCCGGAATGCCGGTCGGCCCCGGTGCGGTGATCGATGCCATGAGCGCGCTGCAGGTGATCGACATCGGCAACCGCGCCGACGTCTTCACCACGCTGGAGGCGATCTTCGTCAAGCGCCATGAGCATGCGCTGATCTTCAAGCAGGCTTTCAACCTGTTTTTCCGCGCCTCGGAAGAGTGGAAGCACTTGCTCGATTCGGTGCCGCTGCCGGAGCAAGCCAAGAAGAAGCCCCAGGCCGGCTCGCGCCGCGTCCAGGAGGCGATGTCGCAGCCGCGCATGACCGAGACACCGCAGCATCAGGAGCAGGATCTGCGCCTGTCGGTCTCCGACAAGGAGATCCTTCAGAAGAAGGATTTTGCGCAAATGAGTGCGGCGGAGATCGCAGAGGCGCTCCGCGCCATCGAGATGATGCACCTGCCGCAGGCGGAGCTCTTGACGCGCCGCTACCTGCCCGATCCGCGTGGCCTGCGGCTCGACATGCGCCGCACGCTGCGGGCGTCGTTGCGCACCGGCGGCGATATCATCGACATCCGTCGTCTCGGGCGGATCGAGAAACCGGCCCCGATCGTGGCCCTGCTCGACATCTCCGGCTCGATGAGCGAGTACACCCGCCTGTTCCTGCATTTCCTGCATGCCATCGGCGATGCGCGCAAGCGCGTCTCGGTGTTCCTGTTCGGTACCCGGCTCACCAATGTGACGCGCGCGCTGCGCCAGCGTGATCCCGACGAGGCGCTGGCGAGCTGCTCGGCGGCAGTCGAGGACTGGGCCGGCGGCACGAGGATCTCCGCCTCGCTGCACAACTTCAACAAATTGTGGGCGCGGCGAGTGCTGAGCCAGGGCGCGATCGTGCTGCTGATCTCCGACGGGCTGGAGCGGGAGGCCGACTCCAGGCTGGCTTTCGAGATGGACCGGCTGCACCGCTCCTGCCGGCGGCTGATCTGGCTCAACCCGCTGCTTCGGTTCGGGGGCTTCGAGGCCAAGGCCCAGGGTATCAAAATGATGCTCCCGCACGTTGACGAATTCCGCCCGGTACATAATTTGAGTTCGATCCAGGAGCTGATCACGACGCTCTCCCGGCCGCTGCCGCCGCATCACCGCAGCCTGATCCGCTCCGCAGCCTGAGAGGCAAAAGCCCATGCTCGATCGCGACGAGGACATCCTGAAGGCGGCGGAGGACTGGCAGAAGGCCGGCCGTGGCGTCGCGCTGGCCACCGTGGTGGAGACCTGGGGTTCGGCCCCGCGCCCGGCGGGCTCGAGCCTTGTCATCAATGACGAGGGTACGTTCCTGGGGTCCGTCTCCGGCGGCTGTGTCGAGGGCGCCGTGGTCACCGAGGCCATGGACGTGATCGAGAGCGGCAAGCCCAAGATGCTGGAGTTCGGCGTTGCGGACGAGACCGCCTGGAATGTCGGTCTGTCCTGCGGCGGCACCATCCGCGTCTTCGTCGAGAAGGTCGGCTGACCGTGAGGCTCTCAATTCTGCACGAACTCAATGCCGAGCGCGCCGCGCGCCGTCCGGTGATTTTGGTGACCGACACCGAGAGCGGCGAGCAGCGCCTGGTGAAGGCGGCCGACTTCGCCAAGGATCCGCTGCGTACTGAATTGGACAAGCAGCTTCGCATGGGCAAGAGCGCCAATGTCGAGGCCGGCGGTAAAAAACTGTTCCTCAACGTCTACGCGCCGACTGCGAAGCTCGTCATCATTGGCGCGGTCCATATCAGCCAGGCGCTGGCGCCGCTGGCGCGCTCGCTCGGTTATGACGTCACCGTTGTCGATCCGCGCACGGCCTTTGCCAGCCCCGAGCGCTTCCCCGACATTCCGCTGGTCGCCGAATGGCCCGAGACGGCGCTGCCGCCGCTCAATGTCGATGCCTACACCGCCTTCGTCGCAGTGACGCACGATCCCAAGATCGACGATCCCGCGCTACTCCATGCGTTTGAGCGCAACTGCTTCTATATCGGCGCGCTGGGCTCGCGAAAGACGCATGCCAAGCGGGCTGACCGGCTGCGGGCCCAGGGCGCCAAGGAAAGCGACATCGCGCGCATCCACGCGCCCATTGGCCTTGCGATCGGCGCGGTCTCGCCCTCCGAGATCGCGGTGGCGATCATGGCCGAGATCACGGCGGTGCTGCGGCTGCCACCCAAGGAAAAAGAAGAAGCGGCATGAAGTTCGGCCCCGCGAGCCCCAGGGATGCGATCGGCGGGGTGACCGTCCACACCCTGCGCCAGGGACCGCTGGTGCTGAAGAAAGGCACGACGATCGGGCCTGCCGAGGTCGAGCAGCTGGAGCGCGCCGGCATCAAGGACATCGTGGTGGTGCGCATGGAGGAAGGCGACGTTTCCGAGGACGTCGCGGCCGCCAGCATCGCGCTTGCCATCGGCGGCGAGGGCATCCATGTCGAGCGCGCCTTCACCGGCCGCGCCAATTTGTTCGCCGCGCGGCCGGGCGTGCTGGTCATCGACCGCGCCGCCGTCGACCGCATCAACAATGTCGACGAGGCCATCACCTTTGCCACGCTCGCCGCCTACAAGCCGGTGGTCGAGGGCGAGATGGTCGGCACGGTGAAGATCATCCCGTTCGGTGTCGAAGGCAGCTTGCGCGATGCCGCGGTGAAGGCGGCCGGCAAGGACGTGCTGAAAATCGCGCCCTATGTCATCAAGCGTGTTGGCGTGGTCTCGACGCTGCTGCCGGGCTTGTCGTCCAAGGTGGTCGACAAGACCTTGCGCGTCACCGCCGAGCGCCTCGCGCCGGCCGGTGCCAGCATCATCGCCGAACGGCGGGTTCCGCACGATGAGCGCACGCTGTCGGCGGCGATCAAGGAATTGCTCGCGCTAGGCGCCGAGCTCGTCATCGTGTTTGGTGCTTCCGCAATTGCCGACCGCCGCGATGTGATTCCGGCTGCCGTCACCGGCATCGGCGGCGAGATCGAACATTTCGGCATGCCGGTTGATCCCGGCAATCTGCTGCTGATCGCGCGCGCCGGCAGCGTGCCGGTGCTGGGCGCGCCGGGCTGCGCGCGCTCGCCGGTGGAGAACGGATTCGACTGGGTGCTGATGCGTCTGCTCGCCGGCATCAAGGTGACACGCTCCGAGCTGATGGGCATGGGAGTCGGCGGCCTGCTGATGGAGATCGTGACGCGGCCGCAGCCGCGTGCAAAGCCCGAGATCGAGGACAACAGCCAGGTCGCGGCCATCGTGCTCGCGGCCGGCCGCTCCACCCGCATGGGCGGGCCGAACAAGCTGCTCGCCGAGCTTGACGGCAAGAAGCTGGTGCGGATCGCCACCGAACAGGCGCTGGCCTCCAAAGCATCCGAGGTGATCGTCGTCACCGGACATCAGACCGAGCTGGTCGAGCAGGCGCTGCAAGGCCTAAACGTAAGGTTCGTCAAGAACCCTGATTTCGCCGGCGGCATCGCGAGCTCGGTGAAAGCAGGCATTGCCGCCGTGTCCGACGCCAGCGACGGCGCCGTCATCTGCCTCGGCGACATGCCGCTGATCGATGCCGGCCTGATCGATCGCCTGATCGACAGCTTTGCGCCTGATCGTGGCAATCTGATCGTCGTGCCGGTCAGCGAAGGCCGCCGCGGCAATCCCGTGCTGTGGTCGCGTCGCTTCTTCAAGGAATTGATGACGCTCGACGGCGACGTCGGCGCGCGGCATTTGATCGCAAAACACACCGAGGCGGTCGCCGAAGTGCCCGTCGACGGCGAGAGTGCCTTCCTCGACATCGACACGCCGCAGGCTCTGGAAGCGGCAAGGCGCGGTTGAAGGTGCTGTAACTTCGTAGGGGGGGTAGACAGCGGCTGCGCGAAGCGCGGTTCGCTGGCGTAACCTGCCACTTCCTCTTCTGCGATGACACATTGGTGGATTACGCTTCGCTAATCCACCCTAAGGGTCCCTGCTTGCCTATTTCTGGTGTTCGACAGCTTCTCGCTGGCGGCCTTCAGATCGACGCCGCTCTTCGTCAGCAGGGTCCTGTCGCCGCTGCTGAAGGTGAAGGTGTCGGCGCCCGCGCTGATGCCGTTCCATGCGACGGCCTCGCCGAGGGACAGATACCACAGTCCCTGGAAGCCGGCCGAGTTGTTGAGCTGTCCGGTCCAGACGGTGGTCGACCCGCAGCCGAGGTAATTCACCGAGAAGCTGATCGCGGTGCCCGTATTGCCGTAGGCCAGCCAGCCGGTCACGCCCTGCGGCTTGCCTTCATCGCAACTGCTCGCCGCGTTGTTGGTGTAGGTCCCCGCGATCGCGCCCGTGTTCTGGTTGAAGCTGGTGATGGCCAGGGTCGAGCCATATTGGTTGGTCCAGGTCCAGTTCACCGACTGCGCAGGCGCAGGCAGGGGCCCGATCAGACAGGCAGCCGCAACGATACCGAACAGCATTGAATTGATTGGACGCATGAGCGTTTCCCCTGCCTCTCTGCTTGACGCTATACGACCTTAAATAACGCGATTAAAAACTACAACTATAAAGTGTGTCGTGCGGCGTCACTATTCCGTCATGCCTTCAACCACCCATTCACCATCTGGAAACGACCGCCGCTTAGAGTTGCCGCCACTTGCCTTGGGGGTGAGGAGTTTTTTCCATGCCTACGACTGTCGTCGCGCGCCGTTGCGCGATGTTTTTCTTTGGGCTGTCGGTCTGTGTCGCCGGCGCCCGTCATATAACCGAGGCTCGTGCGGCCGGTGCTCTTGCCGTCGGCAAGTGCGGCGCGTATGGCCAGGCCTATGATTACGGCGCCGAGCACGAGGCACGTGCCGCCGCTCAAAAGCAGTGCAAGGGCGAATGCACGACGGTGACGATGAGGCGGGCCTGTGCGGCCATGTCAGTCGACATGACCAATCCCTGTGGCGCCTATGGCTACGCCGTGAAGCCGAAGATCTCGGCCTCGCTCAATGCCGCGACCCGCGAATGCTACAAATATGGCGGCAAGGAATGCGTGATCCGGGCCTGGGCGTGCGACGCCAAAGGCTAATCAAGGGTTGAGCTGCCATTAGCGCAGCGAGCCCGCGCTGGTTTGCACCAGCTTGATCGGCTGCTCCGCCGCGTCCACTGACCAGGGCACCTTGGCTCCGGCGAATTCCGACCAGGCCTTTAGCAGCCGCGCTTCGACGCCGGCCATCGCATGGGCCTGCCAGCCCGTGATCGCGGCCGCGGCCATGCTGCTGCCGATCGCGCCGGCATTGACGTCGGCGAGCAGCGACGACGTCGTCGCCATGTCGTTGTAGATTCCGAGCTCCTGCTGGAGATCCGCGAGCTTGCGCGAGAAGCGCTTTGCGGATTTGCCGTGCCCGCAGAGCGGCAGCAGGAAGTCGGCGAAGTAGCGCAGCTTCTTCGCGGCGAGGCGGACGCGGTGCCGTTGCTCGGTCGTCAGCGATTTGAATCTGCGGCCGCGCTTCAGCACCTTGGCATGCTGCGCCGACAGGATGTTGCGTGCGAAGTTGATCGCCGGCTCCGCCAGTTGCGCCAGGCCTTCCGGAGCAACGTCGCTGCGCCAGCCGCGCGCTTCGATAAAGGCGCCGAGCCCGATCACGAAATACTGGCAGCGTCGGTCGGCGAGGGCGAGGCGGGCCGCATCGTAACAGGCTGCGCGACGTTCGTCTGCGAGCGCGCCGAGCGTGTCGAAGCCGGTGACTGACGGACAGCCGTCCGCGACGGTTCGCAACGTGTCCTGCCGGAACACGTCCCAGTCACGCGCGCTGGCGAGACGTCCCGCAAGCCATTTTGCTTCAGCGCGCATCAGCTCGAGCTTGGCAAGCGATACCACCGACCGCATCAGGTCGAGCGCGGAGCGCAGGCGGCGCAGCGCGACGCGAAGCTGGTGCATCCCCTCGGGGTCGCGACCGTCCTCGGCAGAGGGCAACGACTGGAGCAAATGCAACAGACAGGATCGCAGGATCTCGGAGAAGGCTTCGTCGAGCGAGATCGATGCATCGAGACGAAGCTTCGGCGGCTTCGGCGTCCGCGGCGGCGCATCGGCCGCGAGGTCAAATCCGCGCGCCGATTTTGTCCGGATCGACGGTTTCACGGAACCATGCTCGGCGAGCCGCAGTGCGAGCTCCCAGATCGCGGACGGGCTGCCGCTCCTGAGCTCCAGCTCGATCTCGCTGACCGGCAATGAGCGATCGCCTGCGGTCAGATGGCCATGATCAAAGGCGAGTTCGACCGTGCCCGACGGCAAGTCGACGAGGCGCTGATGCCGGTGGATGTCGCTGCTGAAGACGGCTTCGACCGGGTGACGCTCCAGCTCAGTGCGCAGCTTGTCCGACACCAGCGGCATGGCCAGCGCGATGTCAGGCGCCATCGACGGCACGGCTGCCTCCCACTCGCCACGTCGCAGCGGATCGTTGCTGGATTCCGTTTTCACGGTCTGCGTGAATCGCGTGCCGCTTTGGCGCACCCTTAAGCTGAATCCGTCACGCCGAAGCGCGCGCTTGGGCGTATCGTAGTAGACAGCCTTGAGATGCTTGCGCGTCCCCTTGTTGCGCGCATTCGCCGCGATGATCGGCGCATTGTTGAAATCCGCCAGACGATCGGAAGCCACGAGCAGCTTGAGTTCGATTTCGCTCGCGTGAGGCGCAACATCGCGGGGCGAAGAGACGTCCGGCGTCGTCGCTTCGGCGCCGATATCATCGGCGGGCAGGCCGGCGCGACGTGGTCCACTGCGCGGGGGCTCGATGTCGGAGATCTTGGAACCAGGTTTTTGTTCCGCAGCGGAAGCCGCGGCGTTCTTGATTGCAACGTGCTGATCGTTTGACCCGGCGAGACGCCGCACCGGTTCGAGTGCTCGCTTGATGGCGCCGGTTTCGGACATTGGTAGCTTTATGTCAGTTCAGTGACAGGGCATCGACGTATATCCGACTTAACCGGCGGAGAGAAGCACAGCCGATCGCATCCCGCATTGAAATTTCTGCGCTGTGATCGCTCGGAGAATTCGCGTTACATTTCATCACCAGTCGCAGCGCTCGGGATTTTCTTTTCTTTCCAGACGCTTGCCAGATGCTTGGATGTGCGTGGGAGAATTCATGCAGTTCGATACCAAGATTGCCGTTGTCATTCGCAACGACCTCCAGGCCTGGCAGAAGCTCAATGTTGCGTCATTCCTGACGAGCGGCGTCGCGGCTGCCTTTCCGGAGTGCATCGGCGAGGCCTATGAGGACGCTTCAAGCACGAAGTATCTTGCGCTGATCGGCCAGCCGATCCTGATCTATGGTGCGGAGGGTCCGGCGTTGTCGCGCGCACTCGATCGTGCCCTCGCGCGCAACGTCACGCCGGCGGTCTATACCGAGGACATGTTCAAGACCACGCATGATGCCGCCAATCGCGAAGTCGTGAGGGCGGTCGCGCGCGGCGATCTCAATCTCGTCGGCATCGCAATGCGCGCCGAGCGGAAGCTGATCGATAAGATCGTCGACGGATTGAAGTTCCATAGCTGACGCCAGGCGCGCTCTGCGTGCCAGGCGCGCTCTGCGCTGCCAGGCGCGCTCTGCGCTGCCGGACGTGCCCTGCGCTGCCGCGCGCGCTCTGCGCTCCGCCACGCGACCAATAAACCTGCGTTGTTTGACTCCAATCAAGTGAGAGCTGTGCGGCATTGCTAGTCTGCTTGCGTCATGCAATGGAGCAGAGCAATGCCGACCATGAAAGCCGCTGTTGTCAAACAATTCGGCAAGCCGCTGGTGATTGAGGATGTGCCGGTACCGCAGCCCGGTCCCGGTGAAGTCCTGGTCAGGGTAAAGGCCTGCGGCGTTTGCCACACCGACCTGCACGCCGCTTCCGGCGACTGGCCGGTCAAGCCTGTGCCGCCGTTCATTCCCGGCCATGAAGCCGCCGGCATCATCGCGGCGCTCGGGCCCGGCGTCAAAAATCTGAAGGTCGGCGATGCCGTCGGCGTCGCCTGGCTGCACGACGCCTGCATGAGTTGCGAATATTGCGAGACCGGCTGGGAGACGCTGTGCGAGCATCAGCACAACACCGGCTACAGCGTGAATGGCGGCTTTGCCGAATATGTCGTCGCCTCGGCGGCCTTCGCGGCAAGGCTGCCGGCAACCATCGACTTCGCGGCGGTGGCGCCGATCCTCTGCGCCGGCGTCACCACCTACAAGGGATTGAAGGAGACCGACACGCGACCCGGGGAGTGGGTTGCGATCTCGGGCGTCGGTGGGCTCGGCCATGTCGCGATCCAGTACGCCAAGGCGATGGGGCTCAAGGTCGCGGCTGTCGATATTGCCGAGGACAAGCTGAAGCTCGCGCGCGAGACGGGCGCCGATCTTGCGGTCAACGCGCTCGCAAAAGACGCCGTGGACAAGGTGCTGACGGCGACCGGAGGAGGAGCTCACGGCGTGCTGGTCACGGCGGTGTCGACTGCCGCGTTCGCGCAGGCGTTGAAGCTGGTGCGCCGCAAGGGCACGGTCAGCCTCGTCGGCTTGCCGCCGGGCGAATTCCCGACGCCGATCTTCGATGTCGTGCTCAAGCGTATCACCGTGCGCGGCTCCATCGTCGGGACCCGCAGGGATCTCGACGAGGCCATTGCGTTCGCTGCCGACGGCAAGGTGAAAGCCGAGGTGACGAAAGTGCCGCTCGCGCAGATCAACGACGTGTTCGAGCGGATGAAGGCCGGCAAGATCGACGGCCGCATGGTGCTCGACTTTGGCTAAAGCGTGTTCGAGCGCCTCAGCCGGGCGGCATCCTCTCGAATTGCGTCAGGCCGGAATCGAGAGGATCCCAGTCATACGCACGCACCGCGTAGGTGACCGCTTGCGGCTTGTAGCGGGCGGGCTCGTCGAGGCTGGCGGCGCGGATGGTGAAGATGTCGGGCATGGCCTTGAAGGTCATGTAAACAGCGACGCCACATTCGGGGCAGAAGGCGCGCGTCTTCACGTTGCCGCTGTCGCCGGTCATGTCCCATGTCTTGGCCTTGCCCGTCACCGTGACGCCGGCGCGGGGGAAGGTGGCGTAGGAGCCGTGGCCGGTGCCGCTTTCGCGCTGGCAGTCCCGGCATTGGCAATGATTAGAGAACATGGGCTCGCCGACGACAGAATAGCGGATCGCGCCGCAGGCGCAGCCGCCGGTATAGGGCTTGGTCATCGCAATAACTCCTCAACTGTCTTCGCCGCTGATTTCGTCGAGCTGCCGAATGACCTTCTTCCAGCCGCCGCTCATGCCGGTGTAAGCGGTCTCGTTCCTCGGCAGCACGAAGCCGGCATGAACCAGCTGAATGCGCGTGCCGGCTTCGACAGGGGTGAGGGACCAGGTCACGACAGTGTCGAGCGGCGCGCCGTAGCCAACGTTACGCTCATCGCCGCCCTTCCAGGCGTAGACGAGCCGCCTGTTCGGGACGACTTCCAGGACGCGGCAATGGATGACGCCGTCCCAGTGGCCGCCCGGCTTGGTCTGGTAGGTGAAGACATTGCCTTCGACAGCCTCGAAGCCGGTCGGCGGCATCAGCCAGCGCGCGATCAGCTGGGCAGATGTCAGCACCTTCCAGACCGTCTCCGGCGCGTGAGGGAGCACCTCGTCCATGACGATATCTTTGGTTTCGGCTTTAAACGCGGCTGCACTCACGGGTCGATCTCCTTCAACAGGTCACGCAGGTTCTGGAAGCGCTCGCGCCAGAAGACACCGTAATGATCGATCCAGGTGACCAGCGGTTCGAGTCCTTGCGGCGCAGCGCGGTAATAGACGTTGCGGCCTTCGGCGCGTTCGGCGACGAGGCCCGCCTGCTTCAGCGATTTCAGATGTTGCGAGATCGCGCCCTGCGTCACCCCGCTGCCGCGCGTC
Source organism: Bradyrhizobium sp. BR 10261 (assembly GCF_019455395.1). NCBI lineage: Bacteria > Pseudomonadati > Pseudomonadota > Alphaproteobacteria > Hyphomicrobiales > Nitrobacteraceae > Bradyrhizobium > Bradyrhizobium sp. BR 10261. Next base: position 212,597 of record NZ_JACOFQ010000008.1, on the reverse strand, counting down.
AGCTCGGCGACGCTGATCTCCTTGCTGTCGAACACGCGCTCGAACACCGCGCGTCGGGTCGGATCGGCGAGGGCGCGCATCACGGCGGTGACGGGATTGGGGGCGGCTTCGATCACGTCAATCAATTAGCTGTCGCTAATGCATTAGTCAATACTAATTCGTTGTGTCACGCACGGAATGGGGCTGGCTCAAGCCTCATTGACAATGACTGACTAGTCAGTCATAAATTCAGCATGACAAAGAAGTTCACCACAGCGGCTACGGCCAAGGCAGAGACGCGCAATCCGGAAACCGGCGACGAAGCCGCGCCGGTGTCGAGCCGGGCCACGCGCGCGGCGGAGCGGCGCGATGCGATCGTCGCGGCGGCGATGGAGGAGTTCATCACGCGCGGCTTTGCCGCGACGCGGCTCGACGACATCGCCAAGCGCGCCGGCGTCGCGAAGGGCACGATCTACCTGCACTTCAAGGACAAGGAATCGATGTTCGAGGAGCTGGTGCGCACCGTGATCGTGCCGGTGGTGGCGAAGCTGAACGCGCTGCCGCCGCCGACCGGCTCGGTGCGCGATCTCATCGAAGCCTTTGCCGGCAATTTTCTCAAAGAGGTGATCGGCACAAGGCGCGGCGATCTCGTCCGCCTGATCGTGGCGGAGGGGCCGCGCTTTCCGGCCGTGGCGGACTTCTACTACCGCGAGGTGGTCTCGCGGGGAATGGCCGGCATGCGCGCGCTGATCGAGCTCGGCATTGCCCGTGGCGAGATCCACCAGGCAAATCTCGCGCGCTATCCGCAGATCCTGATCGCGCCGGCGATGATCGCGGTGATCTGGCAGAGCCTGTTTGCGCGGCACGCGCCGCTCGACGCGCAAGAGATGCTGCGTGTCCATCTCGATTTGATTTTTGGCGAACGGAGGACGACATGACGTCGTCGCAAAGGATTTTTGCAGCCGCATTGGCCGCCGTGCTCGCAACCGGACTTGCCGGCTGCAAGGAGAAGCGCGATCCCGGTTTCCAGGGCTGGGTCGAGGCCGACATGATCTATGTCAGCCCGGACGAAGCCGGGCGGGTAACGAAGCTGAATGTTCGAGAGGGTGACGAGGTCAAGGTCGGCGAGCAGCTCTATTCCGTCGATGATGATCTCCAGCTCGCTGATCTCAACCAGAACAAGGCGACACTGGCCAATGCGCAGCAGACCTATGATCGCGCAGCCTCGCTGAGCAAGACCGGCTCGGGCACGCAAGCCAATCTCGATTCCGCCGTATCGTCGCTACGTGTTGCGGAAGCGCGGGTGGCAACCTCGGAGACGCGCCTGGCGCGCCGCAAGGGCTTTGCGCCGGTTGCCGGCACCATCCAGCAGATCTATTTCCGCGAGGGCGAGATGGTGGCGGCGCAGCGGCCGGTGCTCTCGATCATGCCGCCCGGCAACATGAAGCTGCGCTTCTTCGTGCCGGAAACGGAGCTGCCGAAGCTGTCGATCGGCGACACGGTGCGCATCGCCTGCGACAATTGCGCGGCCGATCTCACCGCCAAGATCTACTTCATCGCGACCACGGCCGAGTACACACCGCCTGTGATCTACAGCCTCGAAGAGCGCAACAAGCTCGTCTATTTGATCCAGGCGCGGCCGTCGCGACCCGATGCCTTGCGGGTGGGGCAGCCGATCGACGTCTATCTCAACCCGAAAACTCCGGTGGCGGACAAGCGATGAACGGTGCGAGCGACATCGCGATCGACGTCAAGGGCCTGACCAAGTCGTTTGGCGGCCGCGAGGTCGTGCACGACCTGTCGATGCAGGTGAAGCGCGGCTCGATCTACGGCTTCCTCGGGCCGAACGGCTCGGGCAAGACCACGACCATCCGCATCCTCTGCGGCCTGCTGACGCCCGATAGCGGCGAGGGCACCTGTCTCGGCTACGACATCCTGCGCGATGCCGAAAAGATCAAGCGCAAGGTCGGCTACATGACGCAGCGCTTCAGCCTCTACCAGGATCTCTCCGTGCGCGAGAACCTCGAATTCGTTGCGCGGCTTTATGGCCTTGACGACGCGCGCGGGGCTGCGCGCGACATGATCAAGCGGCTCGGCCTCTCGGGCCGCGAGGAGCAGCTCGCGGGCGAGCTCTCCGGCGGCTGGAAACAGCGCCTTGCATTGGGAGCCTGCACGCTGCCCAATCCGGAATTGCTGCTGCTCGATGAGCCGACCGCCGGCGTCGATCCCAAGGCGCGGCGCGATTTCTGGAATGAGATCCATGCGCTCGCCGCCGGTGGCCTCACCGTGCTGGTCTCGACCCATTACATGGACGAGGCCGAGCGCTGTCACGAGATCGCCTATATCGCCTACGGCCACCTGCTGACGCACGGCACGGTCGACGAGGTGATCGCGAAGTCCGCGCTAGTGACCTACACTGTCAGCGGCGAGTTGAACGGCCTCGCGGCCCAGCTCGCCGGCAAGCCCGGGATCGACATGGTGGCGCCGTTCGGCACCTCGCTGCACGTCTCGGGCCGCGACGTCGCCGCCCTCGAAGCCAGCATCGCGCCGTGGCGCGAGAAGGGTGACCTGCACTGGCAGAAATCGGCGCCGTCGCTGGAGGACGTCTTCATCGAGTTGATGGGCCGCTCCAAGGACAATTTCCAATGAGCACTGTCCAGACAACCGGCCCCGCACGGGAGATCCGCGACCGCTTCGGCTTCTGGCGCCGCTCCTATGCCATGATGGCCAAGGAGTTCATTCAGCTTCGGCGGGACCGCGTCTCGTTCGCGATGATCATAGCCATCCCGGTGATGCAGCTTCTCCTGTTCGGCTATGCCATCAACACCACGCCGCACCATCTGCCGAGCGCGGTGCTGCTGCAGGAGGACTCGGACCTTGCCCGCTCGGTCCTGAAGGCGCTGGAGAATACCGCCTATTTCCGCTTCGTCTACGAAGTGCACGACGTCGACGAGTTCGACAATCTGCTGAAGTCCGGCAAGGTGCTGTTTGGCGTCGAGATCCCGCGCGGCTTCGAGCGCGCGGTGCGGCGCGGCGACAAGCCGGCGCTGCTGGTTGCAGTCGACGCGACCGATCCGGTCGCCGCAAGCTCCGCACTCGGCTCGCTCGGCATGATCGTGCAGACCGCACTCGCGCACGACCTCTATATCGGCGAACCCCCGGCAATGCCGTTCGAGATCCGCGCCCATGCGCGCTACAATCCGGCGGCGGAATCACGGCTCAACATCGTGCCGGGACTTGTCGGCACCATTCTCACCATGACGATGCTGATCTTCACGGCGCTGTCCGTGACGCGCGAGATTGAGCGCGGCACCATGGAGAGCCTCCTGTCGATGCCGATCAAGCCGGTCGAGGTGATGATCGGCAAGATCGTTCCCTATATCCTGGTCGGCTTCGTCCAGGCCTTCCTGATCGTCAATATCGGAGTGTTCCTGTTCGGCGTGCCGGTGCTCGGCAATCTGTTCCTTCTGGCGGGACTTTCGACCCTTTTCATCGCTGCAAATCTCGCGATCGGCTACACGTTCTCCACCATCGCGCAGAATCAACTGCAGGCAATCCAGATGTCATTCATGTTTTTCCTGCCGAGCATTCTCTTGTCCGGCTTCATGTTCCCGTTCGCGGGGATGCCGGCCTGGGCGCAATATATCGGCGAATGCCTGCCGCTGACGCACTACATTCGCATCGTCCGTGCCATCATGCTGAAGGGCGCCACCATGCCGAACCTCCGGTTCGATACGTTGGCGCTGGCCATCTTGATGCTGGTCGCCATGACCATCGCCGTGACGCGCTTCCGCCGAACGCTGGATTGAGGCACACTGCCCCGGAATCGGGGGATGGAATGGTCAGCTTCTTGAAAGTCCGGCGGAAAGCCGTCTTGTCGGAGGAGTTCGAGCGCGAGCTGACGCGCGAGGTGTTGCGCACCGAATTGCTGCGGGTGCAGGCGCTGATCGCCACGGGCCTCGTCATGCTGGTGTTGCTCACGGTGACATTCCTGATCGACCCTGCCATCGCGAACCGGATCTGGCGCGGGACCCAGGGGATGGTCCGCGAATACTCCCTGGTGACGGGCTTCCTGCTGTTCGAGGTCTGGGTGCACAGCCAGATCAGCCGAAACCTCAAGCTCGATCGCGACCTGCCGGTGGTCAGACGCTATATCGGTGCCTTTATCGAAACCTCGTCGCCGACGCTGATCCTGATCCTGCAAATCCACAGCATGGGCGCCAGCCAGGCGCTCGGTTTCGTGTTGCCGATGGTCTATTTCATCTTCGTCATTCTTTCGACGCTGCGGCTCGATTTCTGGCTGTCCACCTTTACCGGCTTCGTTGCAGCAAGCGAGCTCCTGGCTGTCGCGCTGTACTACAATCCAGCCAACGATACGGGCGAACCCCTGATCTATTTCCACACCGTGCGCAGCATGGTGATCCTGGTCTGCGGCGTGCTTGCGGGCTCGGTCGGCGCGCAGCTGCGGCGGCAATTTGGCGCAAGCATCGCGGCGGCGACCGCGCGCGACAGGGTGACCAATCTGTTCGGCCAGCACGTCTCGCCGCAGGTGGTCGAGCGCCTGATGGCGGAGGGCACCAGTGCTGCCGGCGACATCCGCCGCGTCGCCGTGATGTTCGTCGATTTCCGCGGCTTCACCGCCGGCGCGCAAGCGCGCGCCCCGCAGGAGGTCGTCGACCGGCTCGACGGCGCCTTCGCCGTGCTGGTCGATATTCTCGACCGCCATGGCGGCATCGTGAACAAGTTTCTCGGCGACGGATTTCTCGCGCTGTTCGGCGCACCGCTGGAGGCCTCCGATGCCGCGCATCGGGCGGTCGCCGCAGGCCGCGACATGCTGACCGCGATGGATCACATCAACGCGCAGACCAGCTGGCCGCTGCGCATCGGCATCGGCATCCATTTCGGCGAGGTCGTCGCGGGCAATATCGGATCGCCCAGGCGCAAGGAATATACCGTGATCGGCGACACCGTGAACTTCGCATCGCGGCTCGAGGCGCTCAATAAGGAGTTTGGTTCGCAGCTCCTGATCTCAGCGTCCGTGCGCGAGGCGCTGGGCGAAGACGGCAAGGATGCGGTCGCGCTCGGCGAAGTCACGGTGCGCGGCTATGAGCAGCCGGTCGCGGTGTTTCAATTGGGGTGAGGGGATCGCTCGCTTTTGGTTGAAGGCGCGTGCTGAAATATCCAACCCGGCTTCGTATCCGCCGCATGCGGTATTTTAGTAGTGCTTGACACCCATCTCATCTAGTCATCTATATGACTATATGAATTCAGATCCGCGCGACGACCGCTTGCCACGCTACCAGCGCCTGCGCGACGACCTCGCCGCGCGGATCAACCGCAATGAATGGCGGCCGGGCGAGCCCATCCCATCGGAGGCCGAGTTGGCTGCGCATTACGGCGTCGCCATCGGCACGGTGCGCAAGGCGATCGACCAGCTCGTCGCGGATGCCGTGCTGGAGCGGCAGCAGGGCCGCGGCACTTTCGTGCGCCGCGCCCGCTTCAACTCCTCGCTGTTCCGCTTCTTCCGTTTCCAGTCCCGAAGCGGCGAGCGGCGCGTGCCGAAAAGCCGCATCCTCAGGCGCAAGAGCGTGCCAGCGACGACGGCGGTCGCCTCTGCGCTGCGCATTCCCGTCGGCGAACCCGTGATCAGCCTGTCGCGCCTGCGGCTGCTCGATGATGTGCCGCTCCTCGCCGAGGAAATCTGGCTGCAGCAATCTCGCTTTGCGCCAATTCTCGACATCGACACCGCCGAGTTCGGCGACTTGCTGTATCCGCTCTACGAAGAGCGCTGCGGCGAGGTCGTGGTTTCCGCCGAAGAAGTTTTGACGGTCGAAACCGCCAACGAAATGCAGGCCCGGCTGTTGCGTCTCGAGGCGCACGCACCGCTGATCGTGATCGAGCGCCTCGCGCTCGACCTGGAACGGCGGCCGATCGAATGGCGCCGCTCGCGCGGGCCGGCGGATCGCTTCCGCTACCACGCCGAGATCCGGTGACAGCGGCGTTCAACGACAGCAAGCAACAAACGCGTACAGGGGTAGGAAACATGTCGAACTGGTACAGTGAAAGCTCGCCGCTGGAGCGGCGCACCTTCTGGGCAAGCTTTGGCGGCTGGGCGCTGGATGCACTCGACGTCCAGATGTTTGGTCTTGCCATTCCCGCACTGATCGCCGCCTTCGGCATCAGCAAGGCCGATGCGGGCCTGCTCGGCTCGGTCACCCTGTTCTTCGGCGCGTTCGGCGGCTGGCTCGGCGGCGCGCTCGGCGACCGCTTCGGTCGCGTCAAGGCGCTCCAGATCACGGTCGCGACCTTCGCGCTTGCGACCTTCGCATCAGCATTCGCGATGAGCTTCACCCAGCTCCTGGTGCTCAAGGCGATCCAGGGCCTCGGCTTCGGTGCTGAATGGGCCTGCGGCGCGGTGCTGATGGCCGAGATCATCCGCCCCGAACATCGCGGCAAGGCGCTAGGCACCGTGCAGAGCGCCTGGGCCGTGGGCTGGGGCGCGGCCGTGCTGCTGTCCGCGCTGGTGTTCACCTACGCGCCGGCCGATATCGCCTGGCGGATCCTGTTCGCGATCGGATTGTTGCCGGCGCTGCTCATCATCTTCATCCGCCGCGGGCTGAAGGAGCCGCCGCGCACTGTCGCCAAGGACGCAGAGGCACCGTTCTTCGCGACGCTATCAGGCATCTTCCACCGCGACGTGCTGCGTTCGACCCTGGTCGGCGGTCTGTTCGGCATCGGCGCCCATGGCGGTTATGCCGCGCTGACGACGTTCCTGCCGACTTACTTGCGCGAAGTGCGGCACCTCTCGGTGCTCGGGTCCAGCGGATATCTCGCCGTCATCATCATCGCCTTCTTCTGCGGCTGCGTCGCCAGCGGGATCGTCAGCGACCGGATCGGCCGCCGGGCCAACGTCGCGTTCTTCGCCAGCGCCTGCATCGCCACCGTGCTGGTCTATATCTTTGCGCCGCTGAGCAACGGCCAGATGCTGGCGCTCGGCTTTCCGCTCGGCTTCTTCTCGGCCGGCATTCCCGCGAGCATGGCGGCACTGTTCAGCGAACTCTATCCGGCCGGCGTCCGCGGCACCGGTGTCGGCTTCTGCTACAATTTCGGCCGCGTGGTCTCCGCCGCGTTCCCCTTCCTGGTCGGCTTTCTCAGCGATCACATCGGCCTCGGACCCGCGATCGGCATCGACGCCGCGTTCGCTTATTCGCTGGTGCTGATCGCGGTTCTGCTGCTGCCCGAGACCCGCGGCAAGGTGTTCGAGCAGGCTGCGGCCGCGCGCGTTTGACGGGAATGAGGGGTAATCAACATGAAGATAACCGAGAGCGGCATGACGCGCCGCCAATTCAGCGCGGGCGCCGCAGCTCTGGCGGCCATCGCGGCTGCGGGCAAGGCGGCAGGTGAGGCGACCATGCCTGTGATCGACACCCATGCCCACGTTTTCCACCGCGGACTGAAGCTTGCGCCGGGCCGGCGCTATGCGCCCGACTACGACGCGCCGCTGTCGCTGTATCTGGAACAGCTCGACCACAACGGCATGAGCAATGGCGTGCTTGTGCAGCCGAGCTTCCTCGGCACCGACAATTCCTATCTCGTCGATTGCCTCAAGCAGACGGCTGGCCGCCTGCGCGGCATTGCCGTCGTTGATCCTGCCGTGCCCGCCGAGGAGCTGCGTGAACTCGATCGCGTCGGCGTGGTCGGCATCCGCCTCAATCTCGTCGGCCAGTCCTTGCCTGATCTTTCGGCAAGCGAATGGAAGGGACTGCTCGCCAACGTGAAGGCGATGGGCTGGCAGGTCGAGATCCAGCGCAACGCGTCCGATCTCGCCGTGCTCACCCCGATTCTGCTCGATCTCGGCGTCACCGTCGTGCTCGATCATTTTGCGCTGCCGGATCCCAAGCTCGGCGTAGCAGATCCCGGCTTCCAATCCGTGCTGAAGTTAGGGGCGGCGAAGAACGTGTGGGTCAAGATCTCCGCGCCCTATCGCAACGGCGCGGCAGGCGAGAGCTTTGCCGAGGAGGCCTATCCGCTGCTGCGCAATGCCTACGGGCTCGGTCGCCTGCTGTGGGGCAGCGACTGGCCGCACACGCAGTTCGAGGCGACTCAGAGCTACGCCAAGAACCGGCAATTCCTCGACACGCTGATCGTCGACGAGCGCGAACGCGCGCAGGTGCTGGCCTCGCCGCGGCCCCTTTTCCGCTTCTGAGGCGCGAGCGCGATTGCTCCGATTGCTCTCTATTTTGGGGCATGACGGATGATGTCGGCGGCTTGTAGAGTGCTGCGCGAGGCGGCCGAATTGCGGCCGCCATTGCGTGAGGAAGCTCCATGCAACGCCGCTACATCACAGTCGACGTGTTCACCGACCGCGCCTTCGGCGGCAACCAGCTCGCCGTGGTGCTCGATGCTGCCGGGCTCTCGACGCAGCAAATGCAGGCGATCGCGACCGAGTTCAATTATTCCGAGACGACCTTCGTGCTGCCGCCGCGAAACCGGGACAATGACGCCGAGATTCGCATCTTCACGCCGGTGAGGGAGATGCCGTTCGCGGGGCATCCCAATGTCGGCACCTCCTTCGTGCTGGCGAGCCTTGCGAGGGAGCCGAAGTCGCGTTTGCGGTTCGAGGAGAAGGCGGGCCTCGTGCCGATCGACATTTTTCGCGAGCAGGGGCGGGTCATCAGCACCGAGCTGACTGCGCCGCAGCCGCTGTCCCGATGGGCGGAAGTGTCCGCCGCCGATGTTGCGGCCTGCATCTCGTTGGCGGCCGACGACATCAGGACCGAACATCATGCGCCGCAAGTCGTTGGCGTCGGAACGCCGTTTCTGGTGGCCGAGGTGGTGTCGCGTGAGGCGCTGAAGCGGGCAAGGCCCGACGCGGCCGCGTTCGGCAGGATCTTGCCGCGCGACGACGCCCGCTCGGTGTGGTTCTACACGCGCGACGTGTCTGCGGCGGAGGCGCCATGCGAGCGGCAGGCGCGCATGTTCATGCGCGGCGCTGGCGGTTCAGCCGAAGATCCCGCCACCGGCAGCGCAACGGTCGCGGCCGCGGCGCTGTTCGCCGATCTTGATCCTGTCAGGGACGGCGAGTTGAAGCTCACGGTCGGCCAGGGCTTTGACATGGGCCGGCCGAGCATCCTGCAGACGCGCGTCGTCAAGCGCGACGGCAAGATCGTATCGGCACATGTCGGCGGTGCCTGCGTGCAGATGATGGAGGGGACATTCAGGCTGGCGGGGGAGGGGTAGGTCGTCGTTCCGGGGCGCGCGTAGCGCGAACCCGGAATCCATTCATCCACCAACTCTGCGGCTCGATAGATTCCGGGTTCGCGCCAAGAGGCGCGCCCCGGAATGACCACGGAGCTACACCTGCCGCCCCGCCAAATTCTTCACCGCAACCCCGTCGCGTTCCTCGATGATCTCCGCGATCATCTGGCGGTGGCAATGGGTGTGGTCGCGCTCGTAGCACAGCAGGCAGACCGGGCCGGCCTTCTTCACCAGCGCCGAGAGTTCGTCCATCTGCTCTTTCGCCTCCGGCGTCTTCAGGTGCTTCGAGAAGATCTTCTCCAGCACATCGTACTGGCCACTGCGCGCAGCGAGGCGGCCTTCCTTTGGCGTGCCCAATGCGGCAAGATGCACGTAGGCGATGCCGCGCTCATCGAGGCCTGCGGCGAGCTGTTTCTTGGAAAAGCCTGGCCGCCGTGACGACGTCACCGCGCGCACGTCGACCACGAGCTTGACGCCGGCCTGCTCGAGCTCATCCAGCACCGCCTTCGGCGGCGTCTGCTCATAGCCGATGGTGAAGAGCTTCTTCGCCTTGGCCATGGAGCCTCCTCAACTCACCCGTGCGATCAGTTCCATGGCGCCGTGCGGCGCGCGTACCTTGCCCTCGTGGATGACATAGGCGAACACGTCGCGCGGTTCCTTTTTCGGCCTGGTCTTGTCAACTTTCGGCAGGTCGTCGGGTTCACTTCCCTGGGCCCAGGCCTTGAAGCGCGCGGCCCAGGCGTCGAGCTGCTTCGGTGGATAGCAGGTTTTGATCTCGTCATTGCCCTTTTGAAGCCGGGCGTAGACGAAATCGCCGGCGACATCGGCAATCGCGGGGTATTTGCCGTGTTCGGCAAACACGACGGGCGTCTCGAACTCGCGGATCAGGGCGATGAAGTCAGGCGTGCAAAAACTGTCATGGCGCACTTCCACCACGTGGCGCAGCGCGCGGCCATCGAGCTTGCGCGGCAGCAGCTCCAGAAACTTGCCGAAATCGGCGCCGTCGAATTTCTTGGTCGGCGCGAACTGCCACAGTGCCGGGCCGAGATGGTCGCCGAGTTCCAGCACGCCGGAATCATAGAAGCGCTTGATGGAATCGCCGGCCTCGGCCAGCACGCGGCGGTTGGTGGCAAAGCGCGGCCCCTTCACCGAGAATACAAAGCCCTCGGGCACTTCGCTCGCCCATTTGCGAAAGCTCTCCGGCTTCTGCGAGCCGTAATAGGTGCCGTTGATCTCGATCGAGGTCAGCTTCGAGGCGGCGTAGGACAGCTCCTTGGCCTGCGTCAGCTTCTCCGGATAGAACACGCCGCGCCAGGGCTCGAAGGTCCAGCCGCCGATGCCGATGTAGATGTTGCCGGATTTTTTGGTCGCGGTTTTTGCTTTGGCCACGGGAGGATCTCGCATCGACGGGAAGGGGAGAGCTGCATCCTATTCAAACCAGAAGTGATTGGCCAGTTGTCGCATCCCGTCTAAGCTTGCCCGCGATCTGCGCAAAAAGGAGAACAAGATGCGGATGCTGATGCTGGGAGCGGCGCTCGTCATGATGACATCTGCTGCCACACATTCCGCGAGGGCGGATGATGACGATGCGAAGGGCGCACAGAAGCTCGCGATGCAGGGCCGCGACGATTACTGGCATTGCCTGGCGCGCGAGTATTCGCGCCACTCCAATCAGGGCCTGTCGGAGCAGGAGTTCGGCCACTCTGTTGCGGGGGCCTGTCCATCGGAGCGGCAATATTACCGAGTCGCGCTGCTCGACTATCTCACCACACAATATCCTGATATCGATTCCGGCGCCCATCTCGCGACCGCGAACAGGGCGGTGGAGTCGGCGCAGAGGGACATCGTGACCGCCTACGTCAAGCACCGGCCGCCGGCGAAGTAGGGGAGTGGCGAATGGCCAATGGCGAATAGGGCGGGAGGGCCTGGTTTACTCCATTCGCTACTCGCCATTCGCCTATTCGCAACTCGCTCCCTGGCCCTTCCGACCGTGCATTCATCCGTGATATGACAGGGCTCATCTGGAACGGGGACCGGTTGGTATGTCGTCTGAGTCGGTCGGTGGCATTTTTGGCGCGATCGTCGCCGCGGTCGTGCTGGCGGTCGCCGTCGTCTTCGGGCCGATCGGCCAGTACGGCAAGCCTCCGAAGCCGACCAAGGTCGAGGCCCCCGCCGTGGCGCCTGCGGCCCCTGTGGCCCCCGCGCCTCGGGGCCCGGTGATCCGGGAGGTCCCGAATCAATGATGGCCTGGAAAAGAGCGGGTTCGGCCCCTTGCAATCAGGCTTTTCCGTTCCCATCTAGTCTCTAACGGCGATGCGACGTTGAGCCAAAAGCTCCGGCGTTGGGACGACCTTGGAATAGCTTGGGCCTGCGCCGGATGTACGCGTGGTCCGCCGTTCCGGGGTCGTTGGCATTTTTGGGCCCCTTTGGGGCGGTTTCCCTGAAAAACCTCGGCTTGTAGCCCAAGAACTTGGCATCGCTGGACGCGGCGGATATACGCTGCCGTCATGAATGAAGCGATCAGACCGGACGCCCACAGCCAGGCCCAGGAAGGGCCGGAACTGTCGGTTATCGTCCCGACCTTCAACGAGCGCGACAACGTCACCGTGCTGTACCGGCGCCTGGAGGCGACGCTCGTTAACGTCGCCTGGGAGGTCGTGTTCGTCGACGACAATTCGCCCGATGGCACCTGGGACGTCGTTCGCGAGCTGGCGCAGAAAGACAGCCGCGTGCGCTGCATCCGCCGTATCGGCCGCCGCGGCCTCTCCGGCGCCTGCATCGAGGGTATCCTGGCCTCGAGCGCGCCTTATGCGGCCGTGATCGATGCCGACCTCCAGCACGACGAGACGCAGCTGCCGAAGATGCTGCTGCTGCTCGCAAGCGACAAGGCCGACCTCGTCGTCGGCAGCCGCTACATCGAGGGCTACAAGAGCGAAGGTTTCAACAAGCAGCGCGCCGGCGCGAGCGCGCTGGCGACAGAGGTCGCCAGGAAGATGCTCCGGGTCGAGATCGCCGATCCCATGAGCGGCTTCTTCATGGTCCGCCGCGACCGTTTCGAGCAATTGGCGCCGAAACTGTCGGTGCACGGCTTCAAGATTCTGCTCGACCTCGTTGCCACCGCGCACGGCAATTTGCGCGCCGTCGAGATTCCCTACACCTTCGGCGCCCGCCAGCACGGCGAGAGCAAGCTCGATTCCATGGTCGCGCTGGACTTCCTTGGCCTCGTCCTGGCAAAGCTGACCAACGACATCGTCTCGCTGCGCTTCATTCTGTTCGCGATGGTCGGCGGCATCGGCCTCATCGTGCATCTCACCACTCTGTTCATCGCCCTTCAGCTGATCAAGGTGTCGTTCGCGGAGGCCCAGGCCGCCGGCGCGATCGTCGCCATGACCAGCAATTTCATCATGAACAACTTCCTCACCTATCGCGACCAGCGGCTGAAGGGTTTTGCGATCCTGCGCGGCCTGATCATGTTCTACATCGTCTGCAGCGTCGGCCTGCTCGCCAATGTCGGCGTCGCCTTCTCGGTTTACGATCAGGAGCCGATCTGGTGGCTGGCCGGCATGGCCGGCGCGCTGATGGGCGTGGTGTGGAACTACGCGATGTCCGGACTGTTCGTCTGGCGCAAGAAATAGTGCGCCGCTATGGGCGGGGCTGACGCGCGGATCGTCCGCAACACGGCGCTGGTGATCCTTGCATTGGTCGCCCTGCGGCTGGTGGCGGCCGCGTATACCCCGATCACCTTCGACGAAGCCTATTACTGGATGTGGTCGAAGAACCTCGCGGGCGGTTATTACGACCACCCGCCGATGGTGGCTTACGTCATCCGCGCCGGCACCATGATCGCCGGCGATACCGAGTTCGGCGTCCGCCTGGTCTCGATCCTGCTCGCGCTGCCGATGAGCTATGCGATCTATCGCACCGCCGCGATCCTGTTTGGCGGCGCGCGCGTGGCGGCGACCAGCGCCATCCTGCTCAACGTCACCATGATGGCCTCGGTCGGCACGCTGATCGTGACGCCGGATGCGCCGCTGCTGGTTGCCTCGAGCTTCGTGCTGTTCTTCCTCGCCAAGGTACTGGAGACCGGCCGCGGTGCCTGGTGGCTGGCGGTCGGCGCCGCCGTCGGTGCGGCGCTGCTGTCAAAGTACACCGCGATGTTCTTTGGTGCTGCGATCCTGATCTGGCTTGCGGCGGTGCCGAAGCTGCGGCGCTGGTTCCTCTCGCCCTGGCCCTATCTCGGCGGTTCCGTCGCGCTGGCGCTGTTCTCGCCGGTGATCCTGTGGAATGCGGATCATCATTGGGTTTCGTTCGTCAAGCAGCTCGGGCGCGCCAGGATCGAGGATTTCCGCCCGGTCTTCATTGCCGAGTTGATCCCGACCCAGATCGCTTTCGCAACGCCACTGGTCTTCATCCTCGGTGCGATGGGTCTGCATGCGTTGACCTGGCGCCGGGCCGGCGCGCTGGCCTCGCGCGTGCTGATCGAGACGATGTTCTGGACCATTGTCGTCTATTTCGTCTGGCATTCGCTCCATGCCCGCGTCGAGGCCAACTGGTTTGCGCCGGTTTATCCGCCGTTCATTGTCGCCGCCGCGGCCGCCGCCAGCCTTGCACAGTGGAAGCCGCGGGCGCGCCGCCTGGTGGATTTCTGCCTGCGCTGGGCCGCGCCGTCGGGCATCGTGATGTTTGCCGCGCTGATCCTGCAGGCCAATACCGGCTGGCTTTCAGGCTATCGCCGCGACGCGACCGTGCGCAGCGTCGGCGTCGGCTGGCGCGAGCTCGCAGCCAATATCGAAACCGAACGCGTCCGCAATGGCGCAACCTGCGTGCTCACGCCTGACTATGGCACCACGGGCTGGCTCGTCTTCTATCTGCCGCGCGGGGCTTGCGTGGTGCAGCAGAACCAGCGCATTCGCTGGGTCAACATGCCCGAGCCCGATCCGAAGCTGCTCGCGGGCAAACTGCTCTATGTCGACGAGATCAAGTCCGGAGGCCATCCCTTCCTCAACGACCTCTTCACGCAAGTGACGCGTGTTGCCGAGCTGCAGCGCAAGCGCGGGCCGCTCGTGGTCGAGACCTATGGTGTCGATCTGCTTGAAGGCGCCAGGGACGACGTGCTCGACCGCTCGCCGCCGCCTGAACTTGTGCCCTGAGCGATCACAAGATCTTGCCGTTGAACGACAACTCCTTGATCCGCTTTTCCCAGTCGATCAGGGACCGGTACCATCCCAGCGTATGGGTGGTGGGATCGTCGCCACTGACCGTGCCGCGCTCCAGCGCCTGCTTGATCTCCACGATGCCTTCATGGACGCGGGACGATGGATCGAATTTCAGGCGCTGGATGATCTTGGCAAAGGACAAATTATAGGTTCGCTTGTCCGTCGCATCCGGGATCGTGTGGGTGACGATGTTCGGAATGATGTCCTTGACGAAGTTCGCGAGCTGTTTGATCTGGTAGTTGAGATCGTCACTGCCGACGTTGAACGTTTCCCCCGATACGACCGACGCTTCGCTCTCGATGCCCATCATGAGGGCGCGGCAGACATCATGAACGTGGATGAAAGGCCGCCACTGCTCGCCGCCTCCCATGACGTAGATTACCCGCTCCTTCCAGGCGCGGAGCGTCATGACGTTGATGGCGAGGTCGAAGCGCATGCGCGGAGCCAAGCCGAATACGGTGCTGTTACGCAAAATGACCGTTTCGAACGTGTCGCTTTGCAGCTTGCGCAGCTCGTCCTCGACGTGAAGCTTGCTTTCGGCATACAGCGTCTGCGGGCGACAGACGGCGTGCTCGTTGAGCGACACTTCCTGGCCGTGGCCGTAGACCGACGCCGAGCTCGAATAGACATAGCGGCGCACGCCGGCCCGCTTGGCCGCGCGAGCCAGACGAACGCCGCCCTGGTGGTTGATCGAGACCGTCAGCTCGGGGTCGATTTCGGCGGAGGCGTCGTTGCTCAGTCCGGCCAGATCGATGACAGCGTCCATCCCCTCGAACTGCTGGGGGTCGACGGTGCGGATGTCGTCGACGATCATCTTGATATTCGGGTGAGAAGCCGCCTGCATGAATCGATCTCGGCCGAAAAAGCATCGATCGAGCGCAGTCACCGAATAGCCCTTTTGCGCCAGCATCTGGCACAGGGGAATGCCGATATAGCCTCCGGCTCCAGTGACGAGAACTTTCTGCATGTCCTAGACTTCTATGTTCGTGAGGGGCGGGTCGGTTGCGACTCTGCGACTAAGGCTTCGGTCCGTTTTGCGCCTGTCGGCGCGCGTACCGGATGGCGGAAACGACGAGATCGCATTCTTCGTCGCTCATGTCGTTGTAGACCGGAAGCGCAATGACGTTGTAAGCGACCCTTTCCGTCACCGGCAAATTCACTTCCTTCTGCGTCGTGTAGGCGGTCATGTGGTGGCAGGGCGGGCTGTAATATTTGCGGACGAACACATTGTGCGTCTCGAGCGCCGACGCCAGCGCATCCCGGTCGAGCCCGAACGCCCTGGCGTCGACGACAACAGGAAGATAGAGCCAGTTGGTTTGCGCGCCTGCGGGCTCTTGCCCCACGCGCAAACCGGGAATTTTGGAAAGCCCGGTCCGCATGCGTTCGACAGCGTGTCGGCGTGTCGCAATGGCCTGCTCAAAGGTCTTGAGTTGCTCGAGGCCGATGAGGGCCGCGATCTCCGGCATTTTCCCGTTCAGGCCCGGCTCGTGACAATCGGCGCCGTCCACTTGCCCGAAGTTCCGCATCGCCTTGACGCGCGCGAGCAATTCCGCATCGTGGCTGCAGACGCAACCACCTTCCATCGTCGCGAAGGCCTTGGTGGCGTGGAAGCTGAACATCTGCGCGTCCGCGCAGCCTCCCA
The DNA here is from genome assembly GCF_019455395.1 of Bradyrhizobium sp. BR 10261. Lineage (NCBI taxonomy): Bacteria > Pseudomonadati > Pseudomonadota > Alphaproteobacteria > Hyphomicrobiales > Nitrobacteraceae > Bradyrhizobium > Bradyrhizobium sp. BR 10261. Next base: position 196,502 of record NZ_JACOFQ010000008.1, on the reverse strand, counting down.
CCAGCTGCCCATTGATGCGCGTTCCGAAAGAGGGGGCGCTATCGACCAGAAATTTCAGCTTGTGGCGTTCGGCTATTCCGGCGAGCGAAGCGTAATCGCTGGGGACCCCATAGGCGTCGACGGCGAGGATGGCGACGGTTCGGTCCGAAATCCTGCGCTCGACATCATCGGGGTCGAGACGCATGGTCTGGTCGTCGAGAATATCGGCAAAGACCGGTTCGGCGCCCACCCATTTGATGGCATGCGGTGTTGCGCTGAACGTGAACGACGGCACGATCACTTCGCCGCCGGTGATCCCCGCAGCCCTCAGCATGGCCATCATCCCGATCTGGCCGTTGCAGAAAACCAGCGTCGGCGCGCCCAGATACTCGCTCAAGCGCCTCTCGAATTCGACGACCCAGCGGGAATTGTTCGTGACCTGGCCCGTCTCCAGCGCTGTCTCGAAAGCGGCCAAGAACTGTTCGGTTCTCGGAAACCTGGGACGCACGATATGAAGCGGGCTCCGGGCCAGCGGCGTGAGAGATTCAAGCGGGACTGCGGCAGTCATCTCGAGTCCTGATTGTCGATGCAAGTTTGTGACGGCTTATCGATATAGGTCGAGACTTGTGTGGAGCATTCGTGCGCGACGTGGTCCGCGATTGACAGGCGCGTTTGCACTAGCCGCGGCTGGCGAATCAATATTCTAGTGGCGCTCTCCGGCATCCATCCGCTAACGGTCCCTTGGGCAAATGAAGAACTTCGTCATCAATCTCGATCGCCATCCAGAGAAATTCGAAAACTTCCTGAAGCGGAATGCAGGCTGCGGAATCGGCTTCGAGCGTTTCTCCGCGACGAATGGTCTGGAGCTGACCGATCAGGAGGTGATGGCGATGCGGCTTGTCGCGCCCGGTTCGCAGTTCACCAGGGGAGCCGTTGGCGGTGCCGCTTCGCTGTGGCGGATATTGAACTGGATCGCCGGGCAGAACGAACCCGCCCTTGTCTTCGAGGACGATTGTACCATCCGCCACGACATCATCGCACGTCTGGAGACGTTGCTTCCGACTCTTGGAAATTGGGACCTCCTGGTGCTCGGATACAATACGGATTCAGTGCTCGATCTCGAGCTCGCGCAGGGCATGAAGTCGATGATGGTCTTTCGGCCTGCGCACCCGGACGACCGAAGTGATGCCGCTTTCCAGAGCGCGAATTCCCAGGTTGCCGCGCTCCGGCTGAACACTTGCTTCGGGCCAGCCGGAAACCTGATATCTCCGGCCGGAGCGAACAGGCTCCTGCAGCTGTGTTATCCGATGGATAATCGGCCGGTCCGGATCGAGGCGCTCGGCAATCGCATGCTGCCGACGACCGGGTTGGACGGGATGGGAAACAGCGTCTACCGCTTCATGCAGGCGTATGCCTGCTTCGCGCCGCTTGTGGTGCCGCGCAACAACAATGCGACGTCGACGACCTATACTCATGACGCGCGCGTTTGGGGCTAGCAGGGCGCCACACGATGAAACTCGCGATCATGCAGCCGTATTTTCTTCCCTATATCGGCTACTATCAGCTCATTAGCGCGGTCGATCTCTTCATCGTCTATGATAACATCAAATATGTAAAAATGGGCTGGATCAACCGCAACCGGATGCTGCTCAACGGCAAAGACGCGTTGTTCTCGCTGCCGTTGAAGAAGGCCTCGGACGCGCTTGATATTCGCGACAGGGAGTTGGCGGCCGAGTTCGACCGTGCAAAGCTGCTTAATCAATGGCGGGGGGCCTATAGAACCGCGCCCTTCTTCAAGCAGACCTTCCCGCTTCTGGAAGAGACTGTCGGCTTTCAGGATCCCAATCTATTTCGCTATCTCTTCAATTCGCTGCAGATGACCTGCGCGCATCTCGGTTTGAAGACCGCCTTCAAGATTTCGTCCGAGGTGCCGATCGATCATTCGCTCAAGTTCCAGGACAGGGTGCTCGCATTGTGCGAAGCGGAAGGTGCACAAAGGTACATCAACGCGATCGGCGGCCTAGAGCTCTATGATGCCGATGCTTTCAGGGCCCGCGGAATCGAATTCAGGGCCCTGCGATCCAGGCCGTTTCCCTATGAGCAGTTCGGGCAGCCTCATGTGCCGTATCTGTCGATCGTCGATCTCTTGATGTTCAACCCGGTGTCGAAGTTGAGCGAGATCATCGCCGAAAACTACGATCTGGTTCAGCAGGACGCGTAGGCCTCAAGGTGCGTCGATCCGAAACGATCAGGCGTCGAGATCGACGCCTCATTCGAACACGACGTAACTCTGCTGCGGCGAGATCGTGCTGCGGCAGATGCGATAGCCCTGCGTGCCCCAAGCTTCGCGCAGCGCCAGGGTTTCGCCCGGATTGTCGGCGAGGACCAGCTCGTCAAACCCGACGATGCTGTTTTTCGCCAGATAGGGACGAATGAGCTCGAGGCATCTCTTGGTCGGTTCGTAGAGATCAAGGTCGAAATAGGCCAGCGAGATGATCGTCTCGGGGTGCTTCTCAAGATACGCGGGAAGGGTCTCGGTCACGTCGCCCTTGACCAGCTCGAACTTGCGGAGGTGGCTGCGCGGAGCGAGTTTCTCCTGCGCCGACAGGATGTCTGCCAGCACGTCTTCGTAATTGGGCGTGACGCTGAGCCCGCCGACCTTCAGGCCGTCGAAATCGCCGTCCTGGGGCGCCACCGACGGGAAGCCCTCGAACGTATCGAAGCCAACAACCTTGCGGCTCATGTTGTAGGGTTCGTAGATGTGGCGCATCGTCGTGAACAGCGCCATGTTCTGGCCCCAGCGAACGCCGAATTCCATGATGACGCCATGGGTGCGCAGGGTCATCGAATAAAGGTCATGCATGAAGAGGATGCGCGCCAGCGACGGGCGATTGAGGAAAAGGCCGAGATTTGCGTGGAATTCGCGCGGAGGCAGCGGCGAGGTCTTCATGAGCTCCTGCAGCCGGCCGTAAGCGGCTACTTCGTCCCGGGCAGCATAGGTGAAGTTCTGCGCGTCCTGCGGATCGTTTGATGTCATGATTTGTGCTCACACGTTTTCATGTTGATGAGAGGAGCGGACAACGCCGGGATCGCGACGTTCAATCTGCGAGCCGCCTGAGATTTTTCGCGCCGGTCTTCAGTCCGCCATAGTAGTAGTCGTGGAATCCCGCGGCCTCCATCAGGTCAAAGACCTTTTGCATGTCGTACGCTGCCCGGTGCAGCGCGAAGGTCTCGCCGTCGAAGGTTGCGAACGCGGCTCGTGGATCGCCGTCGCGCGGCTGTCCGACGGATCCCGGGTTGCAATAGGTCTTTCCGCCGAAGCGGTGGATGCTTTGCACGTGGGTATGACCGCTCACGAAATGTGTGCCGGACAGTCGCGCGAAATAATCTTCGCTCGGGTTAGTCAGGTACTCGTCGATCGGATCGCCCCAGCCGGCATGGACGATCCGGACAGTGTCCATTTGCATTTGCAGGTGAAAGGCCCGCAGCCAGTTCACGTTTTCGGAGGTGATGACCTTCCGCTGATAGGCCAGGCACTCGTTCACGCTCTTGGATCTGGTGCAGAACCCACCGTAGCCGAGATACCAGTCGTGGTTGCCGAGAACGCTTGGGATGCCGCGCCTTCTCAGCTCATCGCAGCATTCGTTCACCTGGGAATAATAGCCGACCACGTCGCCAACGCAGACGATCTCCGCGACGCGCATGCGGTCGATCTCGGCAAGAACCGCTTTCAGCGCCTCGAAATTTCCGTGGATGTCAGAGATGAATGCTATGGTCATGGAAGATGAAATCCTCGGTATAGCGGACGGCTCTGCCGCGCCTGATCTCCGGTTGCACCGGCAGTCGTTGCTCGATGGCCATGTCGACCGCCATGAGCGCCTCGTTGTAGCCAAAGGCGGCGCGGATCGACGTCGATGACGAAATCCTCGGATTGATCTCGAGCAGCTTCAGGCCCCTGTCAGTCTTGCGGAACTGGAAATTGGTCGGCCCGATTGGCGAAAACGCCTTGCTCAGATCCCGGATCGAGTCGGAGAACTCGGCGTGGTCGACGACCTCGGCCTTTTCCGTGAATCCATCCTTGGAGAGTTTTCGGCGAAGCGCCATGCAGGCGGAAAAGCCCCCTTGTCCGTCGCAGAACGCGGAGACGGTAAATTCCTCGTCGTCTCGTCCGACGATGGGTTGGGCCATCAAAATTGTCTTTGTCGCGGGAGCAATCCCGGCAAGCTGCTCCGCAGTCTCGACCGTCACGATGCCCTTGGAGCCAAAGCCGCGGCGAGGCTTCAGCAGGAACGGCAAGCCGCAATTCGCCTTGAGGACATCGAAGTCGATGTCGAGATAGCTCGGGATCGCATAGGTCGGCATCAATTCCTGCTGCCGCTGGTAGAAGGCCCATTTGTCGGAGCAGAGGGAAATCAGCTCGCGCGAATTGAGAACGAGCCTGGTTCCGGTCGCTTCAAGTTCGGCGACGTGATCTGCCCATTTGTACATGTCGGCATCGATGCCGGGGAATGCGACATCGACCCGATGTTTGCGCAGCAGCGCGGCAAGCTGGTCGAGGTAATCAGGCGCATCGGTCCTGGAGACGATCTCAAAGATGTCGCAAAATCCCGGCGCGACCGAGTCGGCATAGATCGAGGTGCCGATGAGCGTCATCGGTCGCTTCGACAGTCTGAGGGAGCGCAGGATTCCGTAGCCGACGATTCCAGCGGCGCCGGAAACCAGGACTGTCGTCACGATGCCAGCCTTCGATGAGCCGCTTCCATCTGCATGCCTTGCTCGGTGGATATGCGGGGAAGATAATCGATCATCCGGAACAACGTGTCGTCGCAAGAAAAGCCGTTGTCCGGGATGTCGGGCTTATCCCTCAGGAACCTGACCTTGCTCTTGCTTTCAAAAGCCGAAATCGCCGCCGCCGCAATCTGCGAATATCTGACGTTGTCGGGATTCACGCAGCGATAGATGCCCTCGATCCGCATCGCAATGACGGCCGAGAGAACCTTGGCCACGTCGTCAGCGTGAATGAAGTTTCTCAGAGGGTCATTCGAGCCGAAGATGTCGATGTCTTCGTTTCTCTCGGCCTTGTCCATCATGGTGTAGAGGAAAGGCTGATGTTTTCGAAACGACGCTCCCACGCCATAGATCTGGGAGGGTTTGAGTACCGCGACAGGCAGCCGAAGCTCTCTGCCGCAGAACCGCGCAACGTCCTCGGAATGCCTTTTTGAAAGGGCGTAAGCTCCGGAGAAGGGAGAATCGTTCGCGAGATCCGAGAAAATGCTTGAGATATGCACGAAGTGCTTCGCGTTGGCCCTGGAGCTGGCGTGACAGAGCTTCATCAGGCCGAGCACGTTGACATTCATGGCTTGCAGGGTGTCGGGCAATTCTTTGCCGCCGAAGGCGGCCGCCATATTCACCACGCAGTCGATCCCGCCGGGAATCTGGACATCGTTCGAACAGAGGTCCAGCTCGACATCGCAACCGCTGCGCCCGGCCGTCAGCACGTCGTACCGTTCACGAAGCAGCGGGATAAGCGCCTGCGCGCACGCCGAAGTTCCGCCTACGATCAATACCCTCATGATCGTGCTGAATCGTCCGGCGTGAGCTGCGCCAGTAGCCCGCAGGACAGTTCCGGGTAGTCAACGCCCATCTCGCACAAGGCTTGGATGATCTTGGTGTCGAGATGCAACGACAGGAGCTGGCTAGTCGCGAAGGGCTTGAGATAGATGCCTTCCATTCTCTCTATTTTGTAGCCGGCTTCGGTCACCAGCTTGGTGAGGGAGCCGACCGTAAAGTACCGCTGGTGCCCAAGAACCAGATCGTTCTCCGAAAGAGCCTCCATATCCGGCAGCATTCCCGCAAGATGTCCGAGCCTTCGGTTCATGACCTCGGCGTTGGGGACCGCCACAAAGAGTTTGCCCGTGGGAGTCAGAAAGTTGCTGAAACGGTTCAAGATCAGAAGCGGATCGTCGACATGCTCGAGAATGAACCCCATGACGATGAGATCGAATTGTTCGTCCGTCTCGAATTCCTCGAAGTAGGTTTCGATGACCTCGCTTCTGTTCTCCGGAAACCGCAGCTTGAAGTTTTGGATGACTGCGGGGGAGCCTTCGAGAACCACATGACGCTCGCAGCTGTCCGAAAAGAGTTCGGTGGCGAAGCCGTGCCCCAGTCCGAGGTCCAGGACGGCACGCGGATCCTTGACGACACGAGCAATGCGCTTCGGATACCAGGTCAACGAAATCTCGTTGTCGAAATCGTAGATGCTTTTGCCCTCGTAGGCGGCGACATGGACATCCAGCCGGCTGTTCATGGGCTCTCTTTCCCCTAGTTCGATGCGCCATCGGACGCCCGATCTCACGCTTATCAACGGCCCATTTGATTCGCCACGCGCGGGCGCGGCGAAGCGAAGGCGGTGTCAAGCTTCAAGCAAGCTTCGAACAAGCTACGAGCGGGATAGTCGAGATGCGGCGAGCTTCCCAGAATTTGGGAAGCGGGTTGCTGCCCGCTGTCCCATGATCCGGAAGGTTCTCCATGAATTATCACGATGGCACTCTCGCAAGGGCTAATGAGACTTCGACGGGGCCGTCGTCGCCGACGCGGGATGAAGTTTACCAGATCTGCCTTCGACATCTGAAGTCAGGCGAGCTCGAGCAGGCCGCGGCCCGTTGTCGGGAAGGCCTTGCCTCTGACGCGAACCATGCCGGCCTGCTTCATCTGATGGCCGGCGTCGCTCTGCTCAACGGCGACTACGATGCCGCCATCAACTGGGCCGGCCGCGCACTCACGAGCGAGATGAAGGCGACCTATCTTGCGACGTTCGGAACGGCGCTGCTGGGCAAGGGGATGCAAGCGCAGGCGTTCGAGGCGTTTCAGCGTGCGGTGGCGCTCGATCCCGTCGATCCGTCGATCTGGGAGAATTTCGGCAACGCCTTGAACAGGGTGGGGCAAGCCGACCAGGCGAGCCTCTGCTTCCTGATCGCGCGGGCCTATCAGAAACTGCCGTTCCTCGGCGAGTGCGGTTCCGTTCCCCGCAACGAATGGAATGCCCTGACGGCGGAGTTCAATCCGCATCTTCGAACCCGCGCGAGATCGGACGAGGCCCGCGATCCCATTCACTGCTTCTGGTCGAACGCGCCGCTGAGCGATATGTCGCGCCTGTCGCTGCAGTCGATGGTCCGCCAGGGCCATCCGGTCAGGCTTTACACCTATGACAACCTCGCCGCGATGCAGGCGCGCGTGCCTTCAGGGGTGATGGTGGTCGATGCGGCAAGCCTCGTGCCTGCTGCTATCTACCAGCATGCCGTCCTGAACAGCGATATCCGCTATTTCAGCGACATCTTCCGCTATGCCGTTCTTCACGAGCTCGGCGGCTGGTGGCTCGATACGGACATCGTCCTGGTCAAGTCGCTGGATTTCGGCAGGGAGCACGTGTTCTCCACGCAATGGTCCGGCGTCGAGCAGGGACATGTCTGCGTTGGCGATGTGATGCGCGCGCCCAAGGGCTCCGTTCACATGGCCAACCTCTATGCGCTGTCGCTGCAGCGGATGTTCAGCGAGAATCGTGTCGAATATGGCGCGGTGGGACCGTTGCTGCTCAGCGAATATCTGCTCGTCGCAGGCGGCGAGGAGCTTCAATCGTCGATCCTGCCGCCGTCGAGCTTCAACGCGATCGACCGGCGCGAGGTGGAGCTGTTCGCCGTCGAAAGCCGTGCGGGCTTCGAGTTACTGAGCGACCCGCGCGTGACCGGTGTCCATCTCTGGGGCAGGATGTGGGCCGAACGGGGCTTGCGCTTCGATGCCGTCCCCGAAGAGAGCGTGGCGGGCTATCTCAAGAAGCTGGTGCTCGAGCCGAACTGGCTGACGCAGCTCGCGGCGAAATATGACTCGGACAAGGGCGCGGCCTCCAAGGGTGATGTGGCCCATCACTACACGCGCGTCTATCACGAGCTGTTCCGATCCAAGGCGCTCGAGCCTGTCAGGATCCTCGAAATCGGCCTGTGCCGCGGCCGGGTGGAAGGCCGAGCCCAGGATCAGGTGACGTCGCTGCAGATGTGGCTGGACTACTTTCCGAACGCCGAAATCATCGGCGTCGACATCGAGGATTTCAGCTGGTTCTCGCATCCGCGCGTCAGGATCCATCGCCTCGACCAGGGCGACCGCGGCATGCTGGAAGAGCTCGCGCGCAAGGAGAAGCCGCTCGACATCATCATCGATGACGGCTCGCACGCCTCGGTGCATCAGCATCTGACGCTCGGCGTGCTGTTTCCCGCGCTGAAGCCGGGCGGCCTGTTCGTCATCGAGGGTCTGGATTGGCAGCCGCCGGAGATTCCGTCGGGCAGGGCGCCGCTGGTCAAGGATGTGCTCAACGCGATGAAGCAGGGCGGCGCGTTCGCGTCGAACGTCATGACCGAGGCCGAGGCGAAATTGATCTCGGACGAGGTCGACGAGATCCTCGTCAATGACAGCTTCCGCGAGCTGATATCGCGCGGCCTGCTCGGCGGCCTCGGCGTGCTGCGGCGCAGGGCTTAGCAGGCTGCTCTCTACGTTGTCGTCCCGGCCTTCGCCGGAACGACAGCGGAGTTCAGTCGATCATCTCGGCACGTGTGGCGGTCTGGCTCGGCCTGTGCTGGTCGCGCCAGAACCAGACGGTCACGACGCCGGAACGGCCGCGGACCTGTGTGAGCAGGGGACCCGACAGCACGCCGTCGGGTGCGCCGTGGAATTCGGCAGCGTCCAGCAGCTTATCGGTGACGGCGAGCCGCGCGCCGTTTTGCGCGGCGACCTCCATCAGCCGGCTCGCGAGATTGACGGTGTCGCCATTGGCCGTGATGTGCTGATGGCTCTCGCCGAGCCGCGAGGCGACGATCGGACCGCAATGCGCGCCGATCTTGAAGCCGAGCCGCGCGCCGATCGCCGGCGGCAGCGATGCGATCCAGCGCGCGACGCCGCGGTGCAGGTCGATCGCGCATTTCAGCGCGCGCGCCGCATCGTCAGGCATTGCGCGCGGCAGGCTGAACAGGATCATGGCGCCGTCGCCGAGGAAGCTCGTGATCATGCCGCCGCAATCGATCGCGGCCTTGTCGATCAGCGCGTGAAACGCCTTCAGAATGTCCTGAAGCTGGTCCGGATCGAGCTGTTGGCTCAGTGCAGTGAAATCCGACAGATCGATGAAGACGACGGCCGCATCCTGCCGGACGGGCTTGGCCAGGAAATCGGGATCGCGCGCCAGCCATTCCTGCACCGCCGGCGCCTGCAATTGCGCCAGCGACCGGCTCCTGGCGGCGAGGTATTGCGTGCGGCGGGCTCCCGCCCAGGTCTGCACGCCGATGAACACCGCGACCGGCGGGATCGCGGCCGCGAGCGTGGTCGCAGCGTCGAGCCAGACGCCATGCGTGAACGCGAACAAATTGAGTCCGGCCCAGGCGACCATCACGGCGGCCGCCGCGACGAAGCCGAGCGCGCTGCGCCGCCACGCCAGCAGGCCGATCAGCAGCATCGGCAGCAGGATCGCGATCAGCGCGTCGGCGATGTGAACCTTGCGGTCGCGCACGATGCTGTCGCCGGCGACGAGATGCGTGATCGCGGTCGAGATGACCTCGACGCCGGGCATCAGGGAATCGAACGGCGTCGGGAAGAAGTCGCCGCCGCCGGCAACCGCGGCGCCGATCACGACGATCCGGTTCTCGATCGCCTTGCGATCGAGCGTGCCGTCGAAAATGCTCTGCGCGCTGACGGTGCGGATGGTTCGGCGCGGGCCGTAGTAAGTGATAGGCAGCGAAAAGTCGCGGTCTACAGGCACGACGCGATCGCCGAGCGTGAGATGATCGGGCGCGATCGTCAGCTTCTTGTCGAGCGCGCGGCTGGCGACCCGCAGCGGCAACGACAGTTCGACCTTGTCGCCGGTCCGGAACAGCATCGGCACCGAGAGCGGTGAGCCGGATTGCCCGGTCGCGACGTTGACGATGCCGACATCGGCGTGATCGGCGAAAGCAGGCAACGGCAACAGGAAACGCTCGGCCTGGGGCAGGACGGCGAGCGGCCCGGCGCTGCCGGGGCCAACGGTTTCGCTCTCGTTCGGGAAGATCGCCGCGGCCGCGAGCACCATGGGGCCGGTTGCGAGCGTGTGGGCCAGCGTGGCGTCGCCGATCGCAGCGCTGCGATCGACCAGCAGCAGATCGATGGCGATGACCTTCGGCTTGAACTGCACGATGGCGTCGACCACGCGCGCCAGATCGGCCCGCGGCAGCGGATAGGTGCCGCCGCGCTTCACCACGGTGTCGTCGATGGCGACGATGGTGACGAGATCGGGCGGGGCTTGCACGCCGCGCGCGAGCGTGCGCAGGTCTGTCAGCGTCGCCTCGAGCCGATCGAGAAAGGCGAGATGGCCGTAGGTGTGAGCGGCAAAAATGCCGCCGCCCCACAGGGCCGCAAGGACAAGGGCGAGCAGGATCTGAAAACGTCTATTCATTACGTCGTACTACAATCTGTCTTTCCGCGTCTCGTGCGCGGGTCTTATTGATGTGTACGGGCCCTATTGACCCAATCTCGCCATCAGCGCATCGACGCGCGGCTGGCCCCAAGTCTTGACAGTCAGCGGACCGCTTGCTTCCACGTCGACGCCTTCGCCGGGACCTAGCACGGCGCCGCGTCCGCGCGCCACCCTCCGGGTCACACCAACACGGCCATTGGCGACGAACACGGAGGTCTTGGTCTCTGCGACATCGACCGCCCATTTGGTGCCGCGCACCGCGGCAATCGCTTGCGGCGTCAGCACCTTGAAGGGATTGCCGCCGGGTTTCCTGGGCACCTCGACCAGCAGCGCTTTGCCGCTCAACTCGACGGTGTCTATATGTCCGTCGCGGTTGACGTCCTTCAGTTCAAATCTCGCGCCGTTTTCTGCGACGATGGTGATGCCGTTGTCGCAACGCCAGACTTGCGTGCCGGCGGCGGAGGGTGACCCGGTGCAGCCCACGTCCGTGGCAGGCTGTGCGGTCGCAGATCCGATCAACAGCAATGACCACGCCAGGGCGCAACACCCCGCGCGCGAAAACCCACTCATGCCAGCCTCCGTTTGACGTGCTCGGCACAGTTCAAGGCGATGTTGATACGGTACCGTATCATGCGCAGAGGCTGCTGAAAAGTGCCGGAGCATGTAGCTATTTTGCCGCCGCGGCCATTTCCAGATTGGCGCGATCAACTTTCGGTCAGGGCACCCAGCGACGTCAGCGGCTTGAGGTGAAATGGCGCCGCCAGGCACCAGCCTCGCGCAACGCTTCCCCGCTATCTTGCGGACTGGATGACCACGAAAATGACTTGGTTGGTGGGTCCAAAGGTGCGGTCGGCGAGGCCCTCTGAGCGTGCTGAACCGGCCGAGAATTATGGTTAACAGCGTCGCCTAAGTCCGTAGTTCCGTGGGCTTTTTTCTCAAAATGGCACAGCGTTAACGAGCTGCCCTACAACCGCCTGAACTTAATCTGCATTTAACTAAAAGTCGCCTTAATGACGCTCCGACCCTCTGCGAGATGCTGGTTCCGGAACGTGCCCAGCGGCGCTTCGAAGGGGGACTGAGTGACACCGTCCTGGACGCAAGGCGAATGAGTACGAGTATCGCTGCGCCGAGTTACGCGGCACGGAAGCAGAAAAATTCCTATCGGAAGCCTTCCCGGAAAATGACCACCCAAAACCTGCTTGGCGCCGCCGTGGCCGGCTGCGTCTTGCTTGCCGGCTGGACCGTCTACAACAACATCTTCGCCGCCAGCGTCTATCCGACCGTCGGCAGCGCCGGTTACGACGAGCCCGTGGTCAAGCGCGCGCCCAAGGTGGCGCTGCGCGAGGCGGGCGAGGCAATCAGGGAAACCTTTGCACTGCTGCCCGACCGGCTGCAGGTGGCCAAACCGATTTCACGCGAACAGTTCAACGAGCGCTTTGCCGCCGCGGCGACGCAGGGTGTCGAATCGAACGCGGCAAGCGCCGCAACTGCGACACAGGTCGCGGAAGCCACGCCAAAGCCGACCGTTGTCGCGAAGGTCGCGGAAGTGCTGAAGCCGCTCAACCCCGCCAAGGTGGCTGAGAGGGTCGCTGACAAGGTCGCTGACGTCGCGAAGGGCAAGCGCTCGGACGCGCCGGTGCAACTCGCCTCCGCCGATCCGGCCCAGATCGTGCCGGCGCCGGAAGCCAAGCCAAAATCCTTTGCCGATCGCGCCAAGGCAGCGGTGATGTCGATCACCGGCCCGCGCCAGTCAATGGTGGAGAAGCTGTGGGGCAAGCGTGAGTCCTCCGGCGGCCTGCTCGCCTACGCTTCGGCCGATGCCAGCGTGACCTCGGCGATCGCGCCGAAGGAGCAGAACCCGATGCTCGGCGGCGCTCCGCCCTATGATCGCGACACCGCGGTCTACGACATCACCGCCAAGACGGTCTACCTGCCCGATGGCACCAGGCTCGAGGCGCATTCCGGCCTCGGCTCCAACCTCGACGATCCGCACTCGCAGCGCGTGCGCATGCGCGGCGTCACCCCGCCGCACATCTACACGCTGAAGCCGCGCGAGGCGCTGTTCCATGGCGTGCCCGCGCTGCGTCTCACGCCGATCGGCGGCGAGAGCGCGATCTACGGCCGCGACGGCCTGCTGGCACACACCTTCATGCTCGGGCCGAACGGCGATTCCAACGGCTGCGTCTCGTTCAAGGACTATTACGCGTTCCTCGACGCCTACCGCAACAAGGGCATCCGCAAGCTGGCGGTGCTGGCGCGGGTCGACTAGGCCTGGTCAATTCGAGATTATGCAAAGGGCCGCTCGCTGCGGCCCTTTTTCATTTTCTGCTTCCAGAGTGACTGCTACGCCGCATTGACCGGGACGGCCTTGCGCAGGGCCATCTCGATGGCGATCGCCTCTCGCACCACCGGCCGCGCCTGCATGCGTTCGAGATATCCAGCGAGCGAGGGCCATTGCGCGACGTCGACGCCGGCGGGGCGAAGCAGCAGCAGAGCCCAGGCAAGATGCGCGTCCGCGACGGTAAAACTGCTGCCGACGAGGAATTCGCGGTCCGTCAGATGCGCTGATGGCACCGACAGCGTCTGGCTGATCCGCGCGCGCGGCTTGGCGAGCGAGCCGTCGTCCTTGTACCAGAAGGTCGGAAACAGGAACGCCTTGTGGATCTCGGTGCCGACGAAGCTCAGCCATTCCTGCAGGCGGTAGCGATCCAGATCTCCCGGCCGCGGCGCAAGGCCGCGCTCGGGCTTCAGGTCGGCGATGTATTGCAGCACCGCCGCGCTCTCGGTCAGCCGCTCGCCGTTCTCCAGCACCAGCACCGGCACGGCGCCCTTTGCGGAGATGCCGCGAAAATCGCGCTCGCCGTCCGCGATCGTCTTGGTCGCAAGATGCACCTGGTGATAGCGCGCCTCGAGACCTGCCTCCATGAGCGCGATACGGCTCGCAAGCGAGCAAGCCATTGGTGAGAAATAGAGTTGCAGCATCGTGTTGCTCCGTTATCTCAGGCAATCTCCGGGGCGAAAGGCCGGGCCAGCATAGCGCCGGATCCACCTGCCGATATGCAGGGAAATTGCAGCCGGTGGCTGCGATATTGCAGGCGCCTCCCAGCCGATGTAGCCTTAAAGCCCATGAACTGGGACGATCTGCGCATCATCGCCGCCATCAGGGACGAGGGCACCTATGCCGGCGCCAGCGCGCGGCTGCGCATCGACGAGACCACGGTGGGGCGCAGGCTGTCGCGGATCGAGCGTGCGCTCGGCCTGCGCCTGTTCGAGGCCGCCGACGGCGTGCGCAGGCCGACGCGGAGCTGCGAGGCGGTGCTGGCGCATGTCGAGGCGATGGCCGCGCATGCCGCCGAGATCGGCCGCCTCAGCGAGAGCCTGGAAGGGCCGGTCGGGCGCCTGCGCATCGCCTCCACCAACACGGTCGCCGAGGCGGTGTTGTCGCCGTGCGCGAGCGACTTCCTGCGCGCCAATCCGGGCCTCACGCTGCAATTCCTCACCTCCAGCGAGAACGTCAGGTTCTCGCGCTGGGAAGCCGATCTCGCCATCCGTCTACGTAAGCCCGACAAGGGCGACTTTGCGATCTCCAGACTTGGGGACATCAAGCTCTATTATTTCGAGCCTGCCGCGACCGAAGGCGAGCCGATGCTATGCGCCTATCCGGACGAGCTCGGCGCCATTCCCGAGATGCAATTCCTGCGCACGAAGAAGGCCCGCGCGCGCTGCGTCACCGACAACGTCCGTGTCATCCGCAATCTGATCCGCGCGCATCGGGCCGCCGGCGTGTTGCCGGAATATGTCTGCGCGGACCTGCTCGGCGATCGCCGCCTGCGCGCCAGCCTGATGCCGAAGCGCCGCGACGTCTGGCTGCTGGTGCAAAACCACCTCAAGCGCGACGCCGCAACGCGCGTGACGATCGACTGGGTGCGGGCGTGTTTTCAGGAGATGGCGCAGAGTTGATCGGCGCCGGCGGCCGCTTTTGAACGCAGCCCGGCAGCAGGACGACCAAGTCGGACGGGTCAGGGATTGTGCGCGCCTACAGGTTGCGCAATCCTGTGGCGACGACAATCTCGGGCAGGGGATGCGATGACCACGCTTCAAGACACCGTCCGGCCAAGGGCCAGATCCAGCCAATGGAAAGCGATTGTCATCCTGATCCTGCTCGTCCCCGTGCTGTGGTCGCCGCTGATCCTGTTTCGCTACGTGCTGTTCCAGCCGTTCAATATCCCGTCCGGCTCGATGGCCCCGACGCTGCTTGTGGGCGACTACGTCTTCGCGGCGAAATATGCCTATGGCTACGGCCGCTATTCCGTCCCCTTCGCGCCATCCTTTGTCTCCGGCCGCTTCGGCGCCGCCGATCCCGCCTATGGCGACATCGTCGTCTTCCGGTCGCCGAAGGACGATGAGATCGACTACGTCAAACGCGTTGTCGGACTGCCCGGCGATCGCATCCAGATGCGGCAGGGGCAGCTCTTCCTCAACGACATTCCGGTCGCGCGCGTCGCGCTGAAGGACGTAGCCGCCGGCTCCGCCTGCGGCGGCGACACCGGCACCAGGGTCAAGCGCTGGCGCGAGACGATGCCGAACGGGGTGAGCTACATCACCTATGACTGCGTCGACAATGGCTACGCCGACAACACCGAGCTCTACACCGTCCCCCCGGGCCATTTCTTCGCACTCGGCGACAACAGGGACAACTCCACCGACAGCCGCTTCAAATCGGTGATGGGCTTCGTCCCGATGGACAATCTGATCGGCAAGGCGACACGGATCTTCTGGTCGCTCGATTCCGGAGGCGAGCTGCGCGCCGAGCGGCTGGGGAAGGTGCAATAGGATGGTTCGTTGTAGGCCGGATGGAGCGCAGCGAAATCCGGGAGGACTGCCTGCGACAAACTTTCCCGGATTGCGCTGCGCTCCATCCGGGCTACGGCCGAAAACAAAAACCCCGGCATCGCTGCCGGGGTTTCGCAAGTCTTGAGGTGGTTGGACTTTAGAAGTCCATGCCGCCCATGCCGCCGCCCGGGGGCATCGCGGGGCCGGCGCCGCCCTTCTTGGGCAGCTCGGCGACCATGGCTTCCGTGGTGATCAGGAGCGCGGCCACCGAGGCTGCGTTCTGGATCGCGGTACGGACCACCTTGGTCGGGTCGATGATGCCCTTCTTGACGAGGTCGGCATATTCGCCGGTCTGGGAATCGAAGCCGTAATTGTAGGCCTTGTTCTCCAGGATCTTGCCGACGATCACCGAGCCGTCTTCACCGGCGTTGATCGCGATCTGGCGAGCGGGAGCCGACAGCGCCTTGCGCACGATCTCGACGCCGGTCTTCTGGTCGTCGTTCTTGGTGCGCAGGCCCTTGAGCTGCTCGGAAGCACGGAGCAGGGCGACGCCGCCGCCCGGGACGATGCCTTCCTCGACAGCCGCGCGGGTCGCATGCATAGCGTCATCAACGCGATCCTTGCGCTCCTTCACCTCGACCTCGGTCGCGCCGCCGACGCGGATCACCGCGACGCCGCCGGCGAGCTTGGCGAGACGCTCCTGGAGCTTCTCACGGTCGTAGTCCGAGGTGGTCTCCTCGATCTGCGCCTTGATCTGGGCCACGCGCGCCTCGATGTCGGCCTTCTTGCCGGCGCCGTTGACGATCGTGGTGTTCTCCTTGTCGATCATCACCTTCTTGGCGCGACCGAGCATGTTGAGCGTGACGTTCTCGAGCTTGATGCCGAGATCTTCCGAGATCGCCTGGCCGCCGGTCAGGATCGCGATGTCCTGCAGCATGGCCTTGCGGCGATCGCCGAAGCCCGGAGCCTTGACGGCCGCGACCTTCAGGCCGCCGCGCAGACGGTTCACGACCAGGGTCGCGAGCGCTTCACCTTCGACGTCTTCGGCCACGATGACCAGCGGCTTGCCGGTCTGCACCACGGCCTCGAGCAGCGGCAGCAGCTCGTTCAGCGAGGAGAGCTTCTTCTCGTTGATGAGGATGTAGGCGTCGTCCATCTCAACGCGCATCTTGTCGGCGTTGGTGACGAAGTAGGGCGAGATGTAGCCGCGATCGAACTGCATGCCCTCGACGACGTCGAGCTCGGTCTCGAGCGACTTGGCTTCCTCGACGGTGATGACACCCTCGTTGCCGACCTTCTTCATGGCGTCGGAGAGGAACTTGCCGATCTCCTGGTCGCCGTTCGCCGAGATGGTGCCGACCTGGGCGATCTCGTCGTTCGAGGTGACCTTCTTGGAGTTCTTCTGCAGGTCCGCAACCACGGCCTCGACCGCGAGGTCGATACCGCGCTTGAGGTCCATCGGATTCATGCCGGCGGCAACCGACTTGGCGCCTTCCTTCACGATCGCCTGGGCCAGCACGGTGGCGGTGGTGGTGCCGTCGCCGGCCGCGTCAGCGGACTTGGAGGCGACTTCGCGCACCATCTGCGCGCCCATGTTCTCGAACTTGTCCTCGAGCTCGATCTCCTTGGCGACGGTGACGCCGTCCTTGGTGATGCGGGGAGCGCCGAACGACTTGTCGAGCACGACGTTGCGGCCCTTCGGGCCGAGCGTGACCTTCACCGCGTTGGCGAGAACGTCGACGCCGCGCAGCATCTTGTCGCGCGCTTCAACCGCGAATTTGACTTCTTTGGCTGCCATCTGGAATTTTCCTTAGGAATGTTGATTGGAGGGAGGAGAGGGGCTCTTAAGCCGCCTTCTTCTTGGACTCGGTGACCTCGAGAACGCCCATCACGTCGCTCTCCTTCATGATCAGCAGGTCCTGGCCGTCGATCTTGACTTCGGTGCCGGACCACTTGCCGAACAGCACGCGGTCGCCGACCTTCAGGTCGATCGGAACCAGCTTGCCAGCCTCGTCGCGGCCACCCGGGCCGACGGCGACGACTTCACCCTGGGAGGGCTTTTCCTTGGCAGTGTCGGGAATGATGATGCCGCCGGCGGTCTTCTCTTCTGCGTCGATGCGCTTGACCACGACGCGGTCGTGAAGCGGACGGAATTTCATGCAGTCCTCCTAAGCATTTGCACGAGTTGAGGATTTCAAGATGTTAGCAGTCTGCGCCAGCGAGTGCCAGCACAGGTGGAGCTGAAATAGGACAGGAATTTTGCGGGGGCAAGGGCTTCTAGCAGAAAATTCGGCACTCTGAAGGCCCAAGTGCCAGAAACCTTTCCCATCGTTAACCGATTTCGGAGCACCTCTTCGAGGGCGCCGTGGTGACCGTATTAGCACGGTGCCCGCTCTGCTGCTAACGCGTTGAATTTCAACAGCTTGTTAAACTTTTAGGCTTGAGATGGATTGTCAGTTTGCGTCACATTTCTCTCATGTGAGCGCATCGTTTCCGGGTGGCTCCCGGGGCACGGATCATAGCCACCCCCTGTATGCGCTCCTGCAAAGGAGGTTTGGCATGGGACTGCGCGTTGGGGGCGTTTCCGAGGACTTCAGGAAACAGATGCTGGGCTACGGGCTGACAACGGCCCAAATTCTCTACCGGATGCCGGATCATCCGTCATTGCTTCAGACTTACGTCTGGCAGAACTACGACATGTTCCCGAAATTCCCGGCGCTGACCGATTTCCTGGCGTTCTGGACCGAGAAGCTCGACGGCCCGCTGCATTCGGTGACCGTCGCGCACTCCAAGCTGATCAAGCCGGCCGAGCTGCGCTCTGTGGACGGCGTGTTCCGGCTGAATTGAGATGCGATGCAGTAGGGTGGATTAGCGAAGCGTAATCCACCACTGTCTATCGGCGCTGACGCAGAAGTCGGTGGATTACGCCTGCGGCTAATCCACCCTACGCTCCTTCGTTCCGTGCTAGCCTCTTCCCATAACAACAACGGGGAGCCGGCCCATGGCCAAGAAAACAAACAAGACAGCAAGCAAGACAACAAAATCGCGCAGCGCAACCCAAACAGCGGTGAAGAAACGAAGCGCCGCCAAGTCCGCCGCACGATCCTCCGCGCGCAAAGCGGTGAAGTCGAAGGTCCGCGCAACGCCCTCCAATGCCGCTGCGAAAAAACCCGCCCGCCCCAAGCAGCGCATCGCCATCAGCCATCACCGCGAGGAAGATTTCAAAGCCGACGGCCTGCGCGCCTACGCCAGGTACCGCGATCTCGGCATCGCCAACGCGACCCACGGCCTCGCGCAAGCGCACGTAATCCGCCTGCAAGGCCCCTGCGATCCCGCCGAGGTGTCGAAACTGCACTTCCACGACGTCGACTTCCAGATGGTCTATGTGCTCAAGGGCTGGGTGAAGACCTACATGGATGGGCAAGGCGAGACGATGATGCAGCAAGGCAGCGCCTGGACCCAGCCGCCGAAGATCAAGCACATGATTTTGGATTATTCTGACGATGTGGAGCTGCTGGAAGTGATCTTGCCGGCGGAGTTCAAGACGGTAGAGTTGAAGGCGTAGGCTTTCTCCTCGTCATTGCGAGGAGCCCTTGCGACGATTTGTCCGCCGAAGCCTCTGGCGAAGGCGGAAGCAATCCAGACTGTTTCCGCGGATACATTTCTGGATTACTTCGCTCCGCACGCAATGACGACGGAAAGAGCTTGCTTCGTAGCCCGGATGGAGCGGAGCGAAATCCGGGAAAGCCGCGGTGAGTCTGGTCCCGGATTGCGCTTCGCTCCATCCGGGCTACGGCATGCGCCGACACGATCCCTAAAAAGCGAGGGATCCGCGAAACCCAGCCGTTACCAGTCTTACGATTTCACCAGACCCTATCGCAGCCCGCTAACCCGATCGAAAATATCCTTGGCGTCAACTCAAGGCTGTGACACCAGGGACATGCTTTCATGGCGAGTTTTGGCCGGCGCGGCGTCGTGGCGCCACCTTCGAGAGCCTCGTTTCAATCCGTCGCCGCGCCGGCCGCTCCCGCGGTCATGCGGGACGACGATGAGTTCGCGAGTGAGAGCTCGCTTTTTCGCGACAACAAGTTTCTCTCCGATATCCCTTTCCTCACAATCGGCCTGATTTTCTGTCTGATGGTGATCTTCGCGCTGCAACGGAGTCTCGCCGTCGACATTGGGCGGGACGGCTCACTCGATGTCCGCTCGCTGATCGCACAGGGCGCCTCCGGCTACGATCTGGTTGTCGGGAAAAACGAGTGGTGGCGGATTGGCCTTGCGCCGCTTCTGCATGGCAGCCAGTGGCACCTCATAGGCAATTGCGTTGCGCTGTTCATCGTCGGCGTCAGGCTGGAGAGCCTGATCGGCCGTGGCTGGTTTTCGCTGATCTTTGTTGCCAGTGCGCTGGCCGGCGAGGCCGGCTCGCTGCTGGGCAATGGCTCGGGCACGGTCGGCGTCGGCGCGTCAGGCGCCATTACCGGGCTCATCGCCGCGCTGTTCGTTGCGAGCTTCGAGCCCGAGGCGGACGCCGAGACGACGATGTCGCGACTGAAGACATCGCTCTTCTTCGGTGTTCCGGCACTGCTGCCGCTGGCCTTTGGCGCCTCCGGCAACGTCAACTATTATGCGCATGCGGGCGGTGCGGTAGCCGGTGCCGCGCTTGCCATCACGCCGTGGATCGCTTTCTGGTCCTATGACAGCCTGCCGCGAAGCGCCGGCATGGTGTTGCTCGGAGGATTTGTGGGATCCCTGATTTGCGCCGGCTTCGCCGCCGTTCATTATCGGTCCTACATGGCCGATGCCGGGCAGTATATCCGCGCCTCGGAAATGCCGGCGGGCACGCGCGAGATGGCCGGCCGTTCCGCTGATTTCGTCAACCGCTATCCGAAGGACCCGAGGGCTCACCTGTTCCGTGCGATTTACTTCGCTGAACAGAACAGCCTCAGTGCTGCCGAGGCGGAAGTGCAAACCGCGATGTCGCTCGCTGCGTCGGATGTGGCGGGCGGTCCGGTGCGATCGGTGGCGCGGGCCTTGCTGGCGCAATTGCTGCTCGCGCGGGGACGGACCACCGAGGCGAAGGCCATGGCGGCCGAGGTGTGCCGCGCCAAGCTGGGTGACGTGCGACGGCTCCTGGAGCAGTCGAAATTGTGCGGTTGAGGTGGAGACTCTCTCCTCGTCATTGCGAGGAGCCCTTGCGACGACGCAATCCAGACTGCCCCCCGCGGGAAAATTCTGGATTGCTTCGCTTCGCTCGCAATGACGAGCGGACAGACCTACGTCAACACCCCGACGATCGCCCCCATCAGGCACGTCGTCAGCGTCCCCGATACGATCGACTTCAGCCCCAGCGCGTTGATCTCCTCGCGCCGCTCCGGCGCCATCACGCCGAGGCCGCCGATCATGATGCCGAGGCTGGCGAAATTGGCGAAGCCGCACATCGCATAGAGCATGATCAGGCGCGAGCGCGGATCGAGCGTGTCGGGCGGCAGCTTCGAGAAGTCGACATAGGCGACGAGCTCGTTGAGCACGGTCTTGGTGCCCATCAGGCTGCCGGCGGTGATCGCCTGGTCCCAGGGCAGTCCCATCAGCCAGCACACCGGCGCCATGATCAATCCCAGCACCCGCTGCAGCGAGATCGCAGCGCCCCCCACGGCAGGCAATAGCCCCAGCACCGCATTGGCGAGATAGACCAGCGCCACCAGCACCAGCAGCATCGCGACGATGTTGATCAACAGCTCGATGCCGGCGCTGGTGCCTTTCACGATTGCATCCATGGTGCCGGAGACCGCCATCTCCGGATCCTCGAGCGATCCGCCGGTGCGCTTGTCCGACGTCTCGGGGATCATGATCAGGCTGACCAGGATCGCGGCCGGCGCGCCCAGCACGGAGGCGATGACGAAATGCGCGGCTGCGTCAGGAATGAGAGGCGCAAGCAGCGTCGCATAGAGCACCAGCACGGTGCCGGCGATCCCGGCCATGCCGCCGGTCATCACCAGAAACAATTCGCTGCGCGACATCTGCGCCAGATACGGCCGCACGAACAGCGGCGCCTCGACCATGCCGAGGAAGATGTTGGCGGCGGTGGAGAGCCCGACCGCGCCGCCGACGCCCAGCGTGCGCTCCAACAGCCAGGCCATGCCGCGCACAACAGGCGGCAGCACCCGCCAATAGAACAGCAGCGTCGTCAGCACGCTCATGACCAGCACGATCGGCAGCGCCTGGAACGCCAGGATGAAATCGGCGCCCGGCACCTTCAGCTCGAAGGGCAGGGTGCCGCCGCCGACATAGCCGAACACGAAGGAGGAGCCGGCGCGCGAGGCCGCCGAGATGGCGCCGACCGCGTCGTTGATGGCCCCGAAAGCGTGCGCCACCAAAGGCACCTTCAAGAGCACGATCGCGGTGACGAAGGTGACGACGAGGCCGATCAGCGCCTGGCGCAACGAGACCGCGCGGCGATTCTCCGCGAGCGCGAAGGCGATCAGCAGCAATGCGAAAACGCCGAGTGTCGATTGCAGCCGCAGCATGATGTCCCCAAACCCCCGGTCATTATGGCCGCGCCTGCGTTGCAAACGCAATGCCGGGAATGGTGCGGGCCGTCCTGCTGTTGACATCCGGGTCCCGGTCAGCCACCCCCGGCGCGTCGATATCAAGGGCCGATCATCCGCGCGTGACCGAACAGGCGATGCCAGAGCAGTCAGGATCCATCGGTCCGCCGGCCACCGCGGGTGAGCTCCTCCGCCATCCCGCCTTCCTGTTTTTCCTGCTCGCCCGCAGCCTGTCGCGCTTTTCCAGCCAGATCGCGGCGGTCGCGATCGGCTGGCAGATCTATGATCTCACCGGCTCGGCCTTCGACCTCGGCATGGTCGGGCTGGTGCAATTCGCGCCCACCGCGCTTCTGGTGTTCGTCGCCGGCCATGCCGCCGACCGGTTCGAGCGCAAGCGCGTGGTCCAGCTCTGCCAGCTCGTGGAAGCCGCCACCGCGCTCTATCTCGCTGTCATCACCTATCTCGGCGCGGTCAGCGAAGTGCAGATCTTCATCGCGACCTTCGTGCTCGGCATTGCCGGTGCCTTCGAGAGCCCGACCATCGCGGCGCTGCTGCCGCTGATCGCGCCGCAGGGCTCGCTCCAGCGTGCGACGGCGGTCGCGAGCGGGGCGGCTCAGGTCGCGACCATCACCGGGCCCGCGCTCGGCGGCTTTGCCTACGCTATCGCACCACATCTCGCCTACACCGTGATGCTGCTGTTCTGGATTCTCGGGATGATCCTGACCGGCTTCATCCAGCCGCGTCCGCAGGCGGTCGCCAAGGAGGGAACGGATGAGGACAATATCTTTGCCGGCGTCCGCTTTATCAGGAGCAATCCGGCGATCCTCGGCACCATCTCGCTCGACCTGTTCGCCGTGCTGTTCGGCGGCGTCACCGCGCTGTTGCCGATCTATGCCCGGGACATCCTCCAGACCGGCCCGGTCGGGCTCGGCGTGCTCCGGGCTGCGCCCGCGGTCGGCGCGCTGCTGATGACCATGGTGCTGGCGCGCCACGCCATCTCCAGGCATGTCGGCCAGCGCATGTTCCAGGCGGTGATCGTGTTCGGCATCGCCACGATCGTGTTCGCGCTGTCGTCCTGGATGTGGCTGTCGGTGTTGTCGCTCGCGATCCTCGGCGCTGCCGACACGATCAGCGTCGTGATCCGCTTCTCGCTGGTGCAGCTGGCCACCCCCGACGAGATGCGCGGCCGCGTCGGCGCCGTCAACTTCCTGTTCATCAACGCCTCGAACCAGCTCGGCCAGTTCGAGAGCGGCCTGACGGCAGCCCTGTTCGGCGCCATGCCGGCGGCGGTGCTCGGCGGCGTCTGCACGGTCGCCGTGGCGCTGCTCTGGATGAAGCTGTTCCCAAGCCTGCGGAAGGTGGAGAGTCTGGAGTAGGGAAGCCCGTCGAAGCCTGAAGGCATATTGCAGCGCCCACCGAACGAATGTCAAAAGAGTATCGGTTCGGCATCTGAATCGTGGTGGCGGCAGCGGCGGCCACCCGATACGGTTTCGAGCAATAGAGAGAGCTGAGCCAAATTCAGCCATCGGGTCCGAGCCTAGACGTTTACAAACCGGGCCGGCCCAGGAGGGAACGGGATATGGAACCAGACCTGGAAGTCGTCCAGATACGGCGCGGCGAGTCGTTCAAGGCTTGGTCGCACGGGTATCCCTTCCACACGGTCAGGTGGCACTTTCATCCGGAATACGAAATCCATCAGGTCGTGGCGACCACCGGTCGCTACTTTGTTGGCGATTTCATCGGCCAGTTCGAGCCGGGCAACCTCGTGCTCACGGGACCCAACTTGCCGCATAATTGGGTGAGCGACCTGCCGGCGGACATGACCATCCCGCTGCGCGGACGCATCATCCAGTTCAGCGAAGAATTCATTGGCGACACGATGAGGCTGATGCCTGAGCTGTCGGGTCTCGGCGCGCTGCTGGAATCCTCCCGGCGCGGCGTGCTTTTTGCCGGCAGCACGAGCAAGGAGCTTGCCCCGCTGATGGAGGAGATCGTGGCGGCGAAGGGCGTGCGCCGGATCGAACTTTTCATGATGATCCTGGGGACGCTCTCCCGCGCCCGTGGTGCACTGCCGCTGTCCAGCCCGAACTATTTGCCCGACCCATCCGGCTACATGTCGGCGGGGATGAACAAGGCGCTCGCCTTCATCCGCGAGAACCTCACGCAGCCGTTCAGCGAAGCCGATCTCGCCGCGATCGCGGGCCAGTCGCAAAGCGCGTTCTCTCGCTCGTTCCGCCGGCACACGGGGATGTCGCTGGTGCAATATGTCAAGCGGCTCCGCATCAATCTCGCCTGCCAGATCCTGATGAGCGACGAACACGCGTCCATCACCGACATCTGCTTCCAGGTCGGCTTCAACAATCTCTCCAATTTCAATCGCCAGTTCCTGGCCGAGAAGGGCATGCCGCCTTCGCGCTTCAGGCGGTTGCTGGCGGACAACATCAACGCGGCACGCGCCGCCTAACCGGGAGGAGCAAGGGAGGAGGACGATTACGGGAAGAATGACGCGGGCGCGCCGATGGCGGCCTGCGAAGGAGATCGTCTGTCCGAAAATTCCGCGTGGCTTCGGAGGCTATCGGCGCTGACCGCCGTTCTCATCCGGCTGCGGAAGCAGGGATGGCTTGTCTCCAAGACATCAACGAGCAGCACTTTAACACCCAGTTTCCGAAAGGGAAGTCCGAATGACAAAGCCCTCGCTCAAGACTATTTGCTCGGCCGCTCTCGCCCTGTCGCTACTCGGCGCAACGGCCATGTCCTCGCGTGCCGCGGAGGTGAAGGATGCAACCGTCGCGTTCCTGATGCCCGACCAGGCCTCAACCCGCTACGAACAGCACGACTATCCAGGCTTTGCTGCCGAGATGAAGAAGCTCTGCGCCAGCTGCAAGGTCGTCTACCAGAATGCCAGTGCGGACGCCGCGCGCCAGCAACAGCAGTTCAACTCGGTGATCTCGCAGGGCGCCAAGGTGATCGTGCTCGATCCGGTCGACTCGGCCGCCGCCGCTTCGCTGGTGAAGATGGCACAGTCCCAGGGCATCAAGGTGATCGCCTATGATCGCCCGATCCCGGACGCCAAGGCCGACTTCTACGTCTCCTTCGACAATGAAGGCATCGGCAAGGCCATCTCGGAATCGCTGGTCAAGCATCTGAAGGACGCCAAGGTCACGCCGAAGGAAGGTGAGGGCGTGCTCCAGATCAACGGATCGCCTACCGATGCCGCCGCGGGGCTCATCAAGAAGGGCATCCACGCGGGCCTGGACAACAGCGGCTATCCGATCCTCGCCGAATACGACACGCCGGACTGGGCGCCGCCCAAGGCGCAGCAATGGGCGAGCGGCCAGGTCACCCGCTTCGGCAAGAAGATCCTTGGCGTCGTCGCTGCCAACGACGGTACGGGCGGTGGCGCGATTGCCGCGCTCAAGGCCGCCGGTGTCGAGCCGGTGCCTCCGGTGACGGGCAACGATGCGACGATCGCCGCGCTTCAGCTCATCATCGCCGGCGATCAGTACAACACGATCTCCAAGCCCAGCGAGATCGTTGCAGCGGCCGCGGCCCAGGCGGCGGTGGAGTTCCTCTCGGGCGGCACGCCCAAGCCGGAAACCACGCTCTTTAATACGCCATCAAAGTTGTTCATTCCGGCTGTCGTGACCGAGCAGAACCTGAAGGCGGAGATCATCGACAAGAAGATCCAGACCGCCGATCAGCTCTGCACCGGCCGATATGCTGCCGGATGCAAGAAGCTCGGCATCACGCAGTAAGCGAAGCAGCGTCCCGGCCGCTCAACGCGGCCGGGACGAACGAAGAGAAAGCGTAAGCGGACATGTCCACGATCCCGGATGTCGACCACCCGCGGGAGGGGCCAGGCAAACTGGTGCTGAGGCTTCGCGGCATTTCGAAGAATTTCGGCGCGGTGTCCGCCCTTGCCGATGTCGACCTCGACGTCCATGCCGGCGAGGTCGTGGCGCTTGTCGGTGACAACGGCGCCGGGAAGTCCACGCTGGTGAAGATTCTGGCCGGCGTGCACCAGCCTACGTCCGGGACGATCGACTTCGATGGCGAACAGGTCGTCCTGTCCGATCCGGCCACGGCGCTCGGCCTCGGCATCGCCACCGTCTTCCAGGATCTGGCGCTCTGCGAGAATCTCGACGTGGTCGCCAATATCTTCCTCGGCCGCGAGCTCAATCCTGTCAGGCTCGATGAGGTGTCCATGGAGATCCGGGCCTGGACGTTGCTCAACGAATTGTCGGCCCGCATTCCGAGCGTGCGCGAACCCGTCGCGTCGCTGTCTGGCGGGCAGCGCCAGACCGTGGCGATCGCGCGCTCGCTGCTGACCGAGCCGAAGCTCATTCTGCTCGACGAGCCGACAGCAGCGCTCGGCGTCGCGCAGACCGCAGAGGTGCTCGACCTGATCGAGCGCGTGCGCGCCCGCGGCCTCGGTGTCATCGTGATCAGTCACAACATGGAGGACGTGCGCGCCGTTGCCGACCGCATCGTGGTGCTGCGCCTCGGCCGCAACAACGGCGAGTTCGGACCCGATGTGTCCAACCAGGATCTGGTCACGGCCATCACGGGGGCCGACGAGAATTCGGTCTCCCGGCGTGCCAGCCGACGCGGCGCGGAGCCGTCGCGGGAGGTGCCGATATGACCGACGACACGCAACGAGTCTCGGCCGCGCGGTTGCTGGACCGTCGCGACGAGCGCGTCGCGCATGCTGATACGCTCCGCGGCATGATCGGCGCCTTTGTCGACCGCGTGCGGTCGGGCGACCTCGGCTCTCTGCCGGTGGTGGTCGGCCTCTTGATCATCTGCACCGCATTCCAGAGCCTCAATCCGGTCTTCCTGGCGCCTGACAATCTGGTCAATCTGCTGTTCGATTGCTCGACCGTAGGCGTCATCTCGCTCGGCATCGTTTGTATCCTGATGGTCGGCGAGATCGACCTCTCTGTCGGCTCGGTGAGTGGCTTCTCCTCTGCGTTGATCGGCGTGCTCTGGGTCAACCAGGATTGGCCCGTGGCGGTGGCTGTTATCACGGCGCTGGTGCTGGGCGCCTCGATCGGCGCCCTCTATGCCTTCCTGTTCAATCGGCTGGGTATGCCGAGCTTCGTCTCGACGCTGTCAGGCCTGTTGGCATGGCTCGGCCTGCAACTCTATCTGCTCGGCTCGTCCGGCTCGATCAACCTTCCTTATGGATCGCCGCTGGTCAATTTCGGGCAGATGCTGGTCATGCCGCCGATCGTATCCTACACGCTGGCGGCACTTGCCGGCGTGGTCGTGTTCGCGACCGGCTACCGCATGGCCGCGCGCAGGCGCGCGGCGGGATTGTCTGCAAGCACGCTCGGCCACCTCCTGCTGAAGGCTGCGCTTGTTATCATCGTGCTCGAATTCATCGTCTACTATCTCAATCTCGCGCGTGGCGTCCCGTGGATGTTCGGCCTGTTCGTCGGCTTGTGCGTGGTCATGAACTACGCGCTGAAGCGGACCAAATGGGGCCGCTCGATGAGTGCGGTCGGAGGCAATCGCGAGGCCGCCCGTCGTGCCGGCATCAATGTTCGCCGGATCTATGCAAGCGCCTTCATGCTGTGCTCGACGCTCGCGGCCGCCGGCGGTATCCTCGCGGCCGCCAGGCTCGCATCGTCCAGCCAGCAGGCTGGCACGGGCGACGTGAACCTCAACGCCATCGCAGCCGCGGTCATCGGCGGCACCAGCCTGTTTGGGGGGCGCGGCAGCGCCTATTCCGCACTGCTCGGCATCATCGTCATCCAGTCGATTGCCAGCGGCCTCACGCTGCTCGATCTCTCTTCGTCGCTTCGGTACATGATCACCGGCGCCGTGCTTGCCGTTGCAGTCATCGTCGACTCGCTCGCACGACGCTCGCGTGTCTCCCATGGCCGAGCCTAAACAAACTCCAACAAGAGGACCGACCGTGGGCCAGGAACTTGCAGGAAAAGTTGCCGCCATCACCGGTGCCGCCTCTGGCATCGGTCTCGAATGCGCCAGGACGATGATCGAATCCGGTGCGCGCGTCGTGCTGGTCGATCGGGCAGAGGAGGCGCTGAACAAGGTCTGTTCCGAGCTTGGCGAGAACGCGATCCCGCTGCGTATCGACCTCACTGATCATGCGAGCATGGCATGCATGATGCCGCAAGTGCTGGAAAAAGTGGGCCGGCTCGACATCTTCCATGCCAATGCCGGTACCTATGTCGGCGGCGAGGTGCTTGGCGGCGACCCCGACGCGTGGGACCGCATGCTCAACCTCAACGTCAACGCGCTGTTTCGCTCCATCCACGCGGTGCTGCCGCACATGGTAGAGCGCAAGAGCGGTGACATCATCGTCACCAGTTCGATCGCCGGTCTCGTTCCCGTCGTCTGGGAGCCGATCTACACCGCCTCGAAACATGCCGTGCAGGCCTTTGTCCATACCGTGCGTCGGCAGGTCGCAAAATATGGCCTGCGCGTCGGCGCCGTGGCGCCGGGCCCGGTCGTGACCGCGCTGATCAGCGACTGGCCGAAGGAGAAGCTCGACGCAGAGATGGCGGCAGGGGGCCTCATCCAGCCCACGGAGGTAGCGCAGGCGGTGCTCTTCATGTTGACCCGTCCGAGAAACGTCACGATCCGCGACCTCGTGATCCTGCCGCAGAGCAACGATCTATAGCGCTTCCGCATCTGCGATCTGAACGTTGCTGCATGGTGAGGGTCTCCGCGATGACGCGTCATTTTCTGGGTATCGACGTCGGCACGGGCAGTGCGCGAGCCGGAATCTTTGATCGCTCCGGCAGGCTTGTCGCCACCGACAGGGCCGACATCACGCTTTGGCGCGAGGCTGGCGATATTGTCGAGCAATCGAGCGAGGACGTCTGGCGCGCCGTATGCCGCAGCGTGCGCGGCGCGGTCGGAAAGGCCGGCATCGCGCCTGACAGTATTGCCGGAATTGGTTTCGACGCGACCTGCTCGCTGGTGGTGCTGGGCAGTGGCGGCGCGCCGCTTGCCGTGGGGCCGTCCGGCGACCCGGCCCGCAATATCATCGTATGGATGGACCACCGCGCCATCGATCAAGCGCGCCGGATCAACCGCACTGGCGCGAAAGTTTTGGACTATGTCGGGGGGACGATCTCACCCGAGATGGAGACGCCGAAACTGCTATGGCTTGCCGAGAACATGCCGCGCAGCTTTGCGGACGCCTGGCAGTTCCTGGACCTGACCGATTTCCTGACCTGGCGCGCAACGGGGAGCCTTGCTCGCTCCACCTGCACCGTCACGTGCAAGTGGACTTATCTCGGCCACGAAGACCGCTGGGACGCCGACTTCTTTCGTGCGATCGGGCTCGGCTCGCTGGCGGACGAGCAGTTTCGTCGGATCGGCACCGAGATCGTGCCCGGCGGGACACGGCTCGGCGCCGGCCTGACGGTGGAGGCCGCGAGCGACCTTGGCCTGATGTCGGGCACATCGGTTGCGGCAGGTCTCATCGACGCCCATGCCGGCGGTGTCGGCACGGTAGGCGCCCGCGGAGCTGCCGGGACGGTACTCACGCGCATGGCCTACGTGTTCGGAACGTCCGCCTGCACCATGACAACGACGAGGGAGCCGACGTTCGTTCCCGGCGTTTGGGGGCCTTATTTCTCGGCCATGGTGCCGCGCCTATGGCTCAATGAGGGCGGACAGTCAGTCGCCGGTGCAGCCATTGACCATCTCATCCAGATGCATCCCTATTCCGCGCAGGCCACGGAGGCGGCAGGTCAGGATCAGCGGTTGCCCTCCGACTGGCTCGCTTCGGAAGTGGAGGTGCGCGGCGGTGCGGGGATGATCAAGGAATTGGTCGGCGAACTTCATGTCGTGCCGGAATTTCTCGGCAACCGCGCGCCCTTCGCCGATCCCGATGCGCGCGCGCTGATCGCTGGACTGGATATGCGCGCGGACCTGGAGAGCTTGCTCGCCCTCTATCTTGCCGGCCTGTGCGGCCTTGGTTACGGCGCGAGGCAGATCGTGCGCGCCCAGCAGGACAAAGGCATCGCCATCGATACGATCGTCGTCAGCGGAGGTGCGGCCCAGAGCCGCCTGGTGCGGCAGGTGCTCGCCGATACGACCGGCTTGACCGTTGCTGCTTCGGCATCCCCCGAGCCCGTGTTGCTCGGCTCCGCGATGCTCGGGGCGGTTGCGTCCGGCGATCACGTGAGCGTTGCGGAGGCGATGGAGGCGATGTCGGCTCTGGGAGAAATACATACGCCCCACGCAGTCCTGGCAGGCTGGAACGAGAAGCGCTTCGCAGCCTTCGAGGCCTTGCAGCAGGTCGGCCGATCAATCCGTGCGGGGCGGGCGGATGTTTGAGCGCCCGCAACGACGATTGTTGAGATAGCGCGCGGACTTACGTTGCGTCACCCCGGCAGGAGACGCCTTCCGGCGTCTACTGTGCATGGGGTTGTTTTCGCAGTTTGGCGCTAGCCCCGCCCCACGAACGGCATCTTGGTCGCCATGACGGTCATGAACAGCACGTTGGCATCGAGCGGCAGGCCGGCCATGTAGGCGACGGCATCGCCGACCGCCTTCGCGTCCATGCGCGGCTCGTGCTTGGTGGTGCCGTCCGGCTGCAGCACGCCGGGGCCGTTGACCATGCGATCGGTCATCGGCGTCGCGGCATTGCCGATGTCGACCTGGCCGACCGCGATGTCATACATGCGGCCGTCGAGGTTGCTGGCCTTGGTGAGGCCGGTGATGGCGTGCTTGGTCGAGGTGTAGGCCGCCGAGAAGGGCCGCGGCGCATGCGCCGAGATCGAGCCGTTGTTGATGATGCGGCCCCCCCGCGGGCTCTGGTCCTTCATGATGCGGAAGGCATGCTGGGTGCACAGGAACGGACCGGTGAGGTTGGTGTTCACCACCGCCTGCCACTGCTCGAGGCTGAGGTCCTCGAAATTGACGGCGGGCGCGCCCATGCCGGCATTGTTGAACAGCACGTCGAGACGGCCATAGGTCGCCTTCACCTTGTCGAACAGCGCTGCGATGGAATCAGGCTTGGTCATGTCGGCGGTGACGCAGAGGCTCTTGCCCGCGGGGCCGAGCTTGGCGGTCTCCTCGAGCATCTCCAGGCGGCGGCCGGCGAGCACCACGGTGAAGCCGGTGTTCATCAGCGCCAGTGCCGCCGCGCGTCCGACACCGGTGCCAGCGCCCGTCACCAGGGCGATCTTTTTTGCTTCACTCATCGTTTCCTGCCTTTTCTTTCTGTTGTCAGGTCTTGGGTTCTTTTTCGTTCTTGTAAGGCGGCCGGGGAATGTTCTGATGCGCGGCGCGCAAGGCCGCCGACCAGCGCGAGCGCAGGTCGTGGAAATAGGGCTCGCCCGCCTCGATGCGGTGGTTGAGATCGGCCTCGCAGGCGTCCGTGCGCACCACCAGCACGTCGATGGGAAGGCCGACGCCGAGATTCGAGCGCATCGTCGAATCCATCGAGATCAGGCCGGTCTTCAGCGCCTCGTAGAGCTCGACGTCGTAATGCATGGCGCGGTCAAGCACCGGCTTGCCGTATTTGTGCTCGCCGATCTGCAAGTAGGGCGTGTCGGTGGTGCACTCGATGAAATTGCCGGCGGTGTAGACCATGAACAGCCGCATGCGCGCGCCCTTGATCTGGCCGCCGAACAGGAAGGAGACGTCGAAGGAGACGTCCTCGGACTTCAGCGCCGGCCCTTCGGTCGCGTGCACGGCCCGGATCGCCCGGCCGATACGCTGGGCGGCCTGGAACATGGTCGGCGCGTTCATCAGCGTCTCGATCTCGCCCGTGTTGGGGTCTTCGAGGCCTTCGGTCAGCGTGGACAGCACCGACTGGCTGATGGCGAGGTTGCCGGCACTGGCGATCGCCATGATGCGGTCGCCGGGCTTGGAGAAGATATGCAGCTTGCGGAAGGTCGAGACATTGTCGAGGCCGGCATTGGTGCGGGTGTCGGCGATCATCACCAGACCGTCCCGAACCAGGATTCCGCAGCAATAGGTCATTTCCAGTCCCCGAACGCGTTTGCGCGGACTTACTAGCCAATTTCGCCGCCCGCTCCAACCCCCGATTCCCCGGGGATGGCTGTCATTCCGGGGCGCACGTCAGCGCGAAATCCGGAATCCATCTCTCCTCTAACTCCGCGGCCCGATGGATTCCGGGTTCGATGCATCGCATCGACCCCGGAATGACAATCTATCCCTGCCGCTGCGACTGTGATTGCGACTGCCCGCCGCGGCCGGCCTGCTCGACCTTGACTGCGACGGTCAGCGTCTCCGCGCCGCCGCCGTAACGGGTGCCGCGCACGGGGGCCGCGCCGAGATAGTCGAGCCCGATTGCGACGCGGACATGGGCATCAGTCGTGCAGATGCTGTTGGCGGGATCGAAGCCGACCCAGCCGAGATCAGGCACATAGGCTTCGGCCCAGGCGTGGCCGGCGTCCTGATGCACGGTGCCGTCGGAGCGCAGGAAATGCCCGGACACGAAGCGCGCCGGCACGCCGCCGGTGCGGGCGCAGGCGATGAAGATATGCGCATAGTCCTGGCAGACGCCGCGCTTCAGCGTGAACGCTTCGGCGGCCGAGGTGCCGCTGTTGGTCGGATCCTCGTCGAAAGTCATGTGATCGCTGATCTCGCTCATCAGCGTGTGCAGGAAGCCGAGCGTGTCGCTCTCGGCCTCGCTGCGCAACTGACGCGCGACCGCCGCCATCGCCGGATTGACTGCCGTCAGGTCGGTGGTGCGCAGGAACATGTCGGTGGGAAAGCGCTCGTCGGCACCGCGCAGCACCCCGCCGGTGTCGTGGGTTTCGATCAGACCTTCGGCGGTGATCCGGATGTCGCTGACGGGCCCGCAGGACAGCACATGGGTGACGTTGCCGAACGCGTCCTCGTGCATGTCGAGCTTGGTGTCGGTGGAGACGTCGATCTGCCATTCGGCCACATATTGCCCGTCATGGCTGCACGGGGTCATGCGCAGGATCTGGATCACGCTCGTCGCAGCCGGCTCGTAGCGATAGGTCGTGGTGTGCTGGATTCGCAGGCGCATGGTGGACCATTTTTCTTGCGTCATTCCGAGGCGGTGCGCAGCACCGAACCCGGAATCTCGAGATTCCGGGTTCGCCCTTCGGGCGCCCCGGAATGACGGCGTATGTCAAATCAAATACTGCTTCGTGATGATTTCGCCCAGCCTGGAATTGTCAGCGATGAATTCCTGAATGAATTCATGCACGCCATGCTGGAAAATGTCGTTCATGTTGCTGTGTTCGAGCCGGTTGCGGATGCCGCGGGCGTGGCGCTGGGCCGGGCCCTGGCGGCCATAGGCGACGCCGATCTGGTCGAGATTGCGCACGAGATTCTCGTAGCAGCTCGCCAGCGAGCGCGGCAGCGTGCCGTTGAGGATGAGCAGGTCCGCGACCAGCCACGGCTTCAGCGTCTCGCGATAGACCCAGTGATAGGCCGTCAACGCGGAGACCGAGCGCAGGATCGAGCTCCACTGATAGAAGTCGAGCGGGCCGCCGACATGCTCCTCCTCCGGCAGCAGCACGTGATACTTCACGTCGAGAATGCGCGCGGTGTTGTCGGCGCGCTCCAGATGCAGGCCGAGGCGGGAGAACCAGTAGGCGTCATTGCGCAGCATGGTCCGGTAGGCCGAGCCGTCGAAGCGCAGCGAGGTCTCCTGCACGAAGCGCAGGAACTTTGCAAGCTCTTCGCGGGTCGAGGTGCCCTTGCTCCAGACCTCCTGCAACTCGATCCAGGCCGAGTTGATGGTGTCCCACATCTCGCTGGTCAGCGCCGTGCGCACCGAGCGCGAATTCAGCCGCGCCGCCTCGATGCAGTTCCTGATCGAAGAGGGATTGTCGGCCGAGAACGAGAGGTAGTCGACGACGTTGTGCTCGTTGGCTTCCTCATGGGTCTGATAGAAGCTTTCCGCGACGCCGGCGGTGAGCAGCGCGGAATCCCATTCGTTGGTCTTGCCGATATAGGTGGCGGGAAGCGCGGTGACGCGCAGGGTCGCATCGATGGTGCGTGCGAGATATTCGGCCCGTTCGACATAGCGGGCGAGCCAGTAGAGGTTTTCGGCGGTACGCGACAGCATCTCTCTACTCGTCCAAAATCCAGGTGTCTTTGGTACCGCCGCCCTGGCTCGAATTCACCACGAGCGAGCCTTCCTTCAGCGCCACACGCGTCAGCCCGCCCGGCACGATGGTCGTGCTCTTGCTGCCGGTCAGCACGAAGGGGCGAAGGTCGACATGGCGCGGGGCGAGGCCGGAGGCCGTGCAGGTCGGGCAGGTCGAGAGCGCCAGCGTCGGCTGCGCGATAAAGCCCTCCGGCTCGCGCTTCAGCTTCTCGCGGAAGGCCTCGATCGTCGCCTTGGTGGCGGCGGGGCCGATCAGCATGCCGTAGCCGCCCGAGCCGTGCACCTCCTTGACGACGAGCTCGCTGAGATTGTCCAGCACATAGGCCAGATCTTTCGGCTCGCGGCAGCGCCAGGTCGGCACGTTCTTCAGGATCGGCTCCTCGCCGAGATAGAATTTCACGATGTCGGGCATGTAGGAGTAGATCGCCTTGTCGTCGGCGATGCCGGTGCCGACCGCGTTGGCGAGCGTGATGTTGCCGGCCGCGTAGGCCGACATCAATCCAGGTACGCCGAGAACGGAGTCCGGGCGGAAGGTGAGGGGGTCGATGAAATCGTCGTCGACGCGGCGGTAGATCACGTCGACACGTTTGAGCCCTTCCGTCGTCCGCATGAACACTTCGTTGTTCTTGACGACGAGGTCGCGGCCTTCGACGAGCTCGACGCCGAGCTTGTCGGCAAGGAAGGAGTGCTCGTAATAGGCGGAGTTGTAGACGCCCGGCGTGAGCAGCGCGACCGTCGGCTCGCTCGATGCGCTGTGCGGTGCGACCGAGCGCAGCGCGGCGAGCAGCTCATCCGGATAACGCTCGACCGGCGCCACCCTGTGGCGGGCGAACAGATCCGGAAACAGCCGCATCATGATCTCGCGGTTTTCCAGCATGTAGGACACACCCGAGGGCGTGCGCGCATTGTCCTCAAGCACGATGAAGTCTTCGGCGTCGACCCGGACGATGTCGATGCCGGCGATGTGCACGTAGACGTCGTGCGGCACCTGCTGGCCGTTCATCTCCGGACGGAAGACCGGATTCTGGAAGATCAGATCCTCGGGCACGACCTCGGCGCGAAGGATGTCGCGGCCGTGATAGATGTCGCGCAGGAACATGTTCAGCGCCTTGACGCGCTGCTTCAGCCCCTTTTCCAGTACCGTCCATTCCTTGCCGGACATGATGCGCGGGATGACGTCGAACGGGATCAGGCGTTCGGTGGATTCGGAGTCCCCGTAGACGGCGAAGGTGATGCCGATCCGGCGGAACAGGAGCTCGGCCTCCTGGCGGCGATATTCGAGCGCCTCGGGAGGCGTCTCCTTGAGCCAGCGCGCCAGCTCCTGATAGGCGGGGCGAAGGTCCCCGCCGGGAATATTCATTTCATCAAACGCGACTGCCATAGATCCCGACTTGTCTCCGCAAGGCCTTGCGCCATGTGGCAGGTCGTCTGGCCTTGGTGAAGACCGCAACGTCCTGGCCATGCGGCAAGAGTGCATGACTTTCCTGTGGTAGCAAGGGGCGGGCCAGCGCGATAAGCATTGAGAGAGGGCATTTGCCGGGGCTAGTCGGCGGCCTGCCTGAAAAAATGGCTGAGGATTGCTTATTTCGGCAGCAAAAGCGCGTGACTTCAACGCGTTACCCCGGCAAATTCGGCACTACAGGTGAGGGACTTAAGGCATGAGCGAGATCGTCACGGCGGGCATTCTGGTCATCGGGGATGAAATCCTGTCCGGCCGAACCAAGGACAAGAATATCGGCTTCATCGCCGAATACCTGACCAATATCGGCATCGACCTGAAGGAAGTGAGGATCGTCTCCGACGACGAGGACGACATCATCGCAGCTCTGAATGCACTGCGGCATCGCTACACTTATGTCTTCACCACCGGCGGCATCGGGCCGACCCACGACGACATCACCGCCGACAGCGTCGCCAAGGCGTTCGGTGTCGGCATTGACCACCACCCCGAAGTGGTCGCACGTTTCAGGGAGCGCTGGAGCGAGCAGGACCTCAATGAAGCCCGGCTGCGCATGGCTCGCATCCCCGATGGCGCCGAGCTGATCCAGAGCGCGACCATCCTCGCGCCCGGCTTCAAGATCGGCAATGTCATCGTCATGGCCGGCGTGCCCTCGATCATGCAGGCGATGATGGACATCGTCTCACCCAAATTAAAATCCGGTGTCCGCATGCTGTCCGAATCGGTCCGCGCCAACGCGCGGGAGGGTGATATCGGCAGCCCCTTAAGGGCCATCGCCGCCGCCCACCCCGACACCATCATCGGCAGCTATCCCTTCATGGACGAGGAGCAGAAGCCCAACACCAATCTGGTGGTGCGTTCGCGCGATGCGGATAAGCTCGCCGCAGCGATGGCGGCGGTGAAGGAAATGCTGGCGGGATTGAACGTCACCCGGTAGCAAATGCCGGCAGACGAAAGCAGGAGACGACGATGGCTGGTGAAGCACCGGAACTGAGCGCGCAGGAGCGGGCAGGCAGGCCCTTTCCAGTGTCGTGGGACCAGTTCCACCGGGATTGCCGGGCACTGACCTGGCGGCTCAACGAGGTCGGGCCGTTCCACGCGGTGATCGCGATCACCCGCGGTGGCCTGGTGCCGGCGGCGATCGTGGCGCGCGAGCTAGGCGTGCGCGTGATCGATACGGTTTGCATCGCCAGCTACGACCATGACAAGCAGGGCGATCTCCAGGTCCTCAAGGGCATTTCCGAACAGGCGATGAAACTCGGCGGCGGCACCGGCAAGGGGCTGTTGATTGTCGATGACCTCGTCGACACCGGCAAGACCGGCAAGCTGGTGCGCGAAATGCTGCCGGATGCACATTTTGCCACCGTCTATGCCAAGCCGAAGGGCCGTCCGCTGGTCGACACGTTCATCACGGAAGTCTCGCAGGACACCTGGATCTTCTTCCCCTGGGACACCGCGCTGTCCTATCACCCCCCGCTTCGCGACGGCGCGGCGTGAGAGACGCGCGGAGGGCCCATGCCCCTGCAAAACCGCGTCACGCCGACCGGCGACATCATTGCAACGCCACATCGCGGCATGTTCACCGGCAATCGCGGCATCATCCATGATCCCGCCACCAAGACGCTGCTGAAGAAGCGCTGGTCGTCGCCGGCCTGGCTCACCTGCACCTGCGAATTCCGCGGCCGCCGCCGCGAGGTGATGGCGCAGCGAAGTTGGACCGAGCTGTTCTTTCTCGACGAGGCTACCGCGCTCGCCGCCGGGCATCGCCCCTGCTTCTATTGCCGCCGCGACGATGCCAATCGCTTCCGCGCCGCCTGGGAGAACGGCAACCGCGTGCACGACGCCCGCATGCACGGCATCGACGCGGTGCTGCACCACGAGCGGCTCGAGCACGGCAGGAAGCGGCTGCACGCGCTGCTGGTGCCGCTCGACCAGCTGCCTGACGGCGCGATGCTACAGCAAGGCGAGGCCAGCTATCTGGTCACGCGGGGCAGGGTGCTAAAGTGGTCGCCGGCGGGATACTCCGTGGTGGAGCAGCTCGCCGGCGACGCAGCCTTGCTCACGCCGCCGTCGACACTTCGGACGCTGAACGCCGGCTATCGGCCGGTGCTGCACCCGTCCGCGCGGCCCTAGCGCAAAATCCTCGTCATCACCCCAGCTTCTCGCGCGCCAGCGCGGCGCCGGCGCCGAGCGCCATCAGCTTGGCTTCGGCGATCTCGCGCCGCATCGGCGCCATGCCGCAATTGGTGGTGGCGATGATGTTGCTCTTGGGCACGAATTTCGAGACAGCGTCGATCACCTGCACGACGTCCTCGGCGGTCTCCACCATATCGCTGGCGACGTCGATCACGCCGGCCTGCACGATCTTGTTCTTCAGGAGCGCCAGCAGATCGAGCGGCACTTTGGAATTGCGGCACTCGATCGCGACTTGCTGGATCGGGCTGGCGTCGATCGCCGGAAAGATCTGCTCATACTGCCGCCACTGGCTGCCCAGCGTCTCCTTCCAGTCGGTGTTGGCCTTGATGCCGTAGCCGTAGCAGATGTGCACGGCGGTGGTGCAGGTGAGCCCTTGCGC
This sequence comes from Bradyrhizobium sp. BR 10261, assembly GCF_019455395.1. Classification (NCBI taxonomy): domain Bacteria; kingdom Pseudomonadati; phylum Pseudomonadota; class Alphaproteobacteria; order Hyphomicrobiales; family Nitrobacteraceae; genus Bradyrhizobium; species Bradyrhizobium sp. BR 10261. The sequence continues at coordinate 158,522 of NZ_JACOFQ010000008.1, read as the reverse complement.
GGCGCGCTCCAGCGCCTTGATCCCCCAGTCGTTGACCTCGTCCATGTAGACGTTGAAAGCCGGCTCGTCGAACTGCACGAGATCGACGCCGTCGGCGGCAAGCGCCTTGGCCTCCTCGTTCAAGAGCTCGGCAAAAGCGAAGGCCATCTTGACGCGGTCGCCATAGTAACGGTCCGCAATGGTATCGATGATCGTCATCGGACCGGGCAGGGTGAATTTCAGCTTCTTCTGGGTGTGCGTCCGCGCCACGCGCGCCTCGAAGTCGTGCACGCGCCCCTTCAGCCGCAGCGGCGCGACCACCTGCGGCACCATCGCCTTGTAGCGATCCTTGCGGATGCCCATCTCGACCTTGTGGGCGAAGTCGATGCCTTCGATCTTCTCCAGGAAGCCGTGCACGAAATGCTGCCGGGCCTGCTCGCCCTCGGTGACGATGTCAATGCCGGCGTCCTCCTGGACCTTGAGCCAGATCAGCGTCGCATCGCGCTTGGCACGCAGCAGCTCGTCGCCTCCGGATTTCCAGGGCGCCCAGAGCATATTGGGCTCGGCGAGCCATTCCGGCTTCGGCAAGGAGCCGGCGATCGTGGTTGGAAACAGCATGGCGGCCCTCCCGGCGGGTTGTGTTGCGCCCCTTCCTGCCATGTCTTAACCTCGAGGTACAGAACCACAAAAGTCGCCCCTCTATTCCGGCGCTCTCTCCCAATAACCGCCAGAGGGCTAGGGACGTGTTGGGAAGGAAGTAGGACATCTCCGCTCGTCATTCCGGGGCGCGACGAAGTCGCGAACCCGGAATCCATCGGGCCGCGGTGAATGCTGCGAAATGGATTCCGGGCCTGCGCCTTGCGGCGCATCCCGGAATGACGAAATCAAAACAAGCAGAACACCAAGGAAACGCCATGATCGAATTCTTCTTCGACTGCTCCAGCCCCTGGACTTATCTCGCCTTCCACAACATCCAGCCGCTCGCGAAGGAGCTCGGGGCCGAGATCACCTGGCGACCGATCCTGGTCGGCGGCATCTTCAACACGGTCAACCCCAGCGTCTACGCACAGCGAGAGAAACCTGTGCCGCTGAAGGCGCGCTACATGAAGAAGGATCTCGCCGACTGGGCGCGCTCGGCAGGACTATCGATCAAGATGCCGCCGACGGTGTTTCCAGTGAACAGCGTGAAGGCGATGCGGGGCTGCGTCTGGCTCGGAAAAGACATGGTGCCGTTCGCGACATCAGTGTTCGAGGCTTATTGGGGCGGCGACAAGGACATCTCGCAGGACGCGGTGCTCGCTGAGATCTGCAGGAAAGTCGGCATCGACGAGCAGAAATTCTTTGCCGGCATTTCGGAGCAGGCGATCAAGGATCAGCTCAAGGCCAACACCGAGGAGGTCGTCGCCCGCGGCGGGTTCGGCTCGCCGACCATTTTTGTCAACAAGACCGACATGTACTTCGGCAACGATCGCCTGCCGCTGATCCGCGAGGCGCTGCTGCGCAGCACGGCGAGCGCAGCCTGATGGTGCGCGCTGTCGTCTGCCGGACGCTCGGCGCGCCCGAAACGTTGCGGCTGGAAGAGTTTCCATCGCGCGCCCTGAAGCCGGGCGAGGTGCGGGTCGCGATCCGCGCTGCGGGGCTGAACTTTCCTGATGTGCTGATGACCGCGGGCGAGTATCAGCTCAAGCCCGAGCTGCCGTTCACGCCCGGCGTGGAAGCTGCCGGCGATGTGACCGAGGTTGGCGCGGAGGCGAGGGGCGTCTCCATCGGCGACAAGGTTATCGTGAAGATGCGTTACGGTGCTTTCACGGACGAAGCGGTGGTGACGCCTTCGCAACTCACGCCAATGCCGTCGACGTTCGACTACGCGGAAGCCGCGACCTATCTCGCCGGCCATGGCACCGCCTATCACGCGCTGATCGACCGCGGCCGGGTCGAGCGGGGCGAGGTGCTGCTGGTGCACGGCGCCGGCGGCGGCGTCGGCCTTGCCGCCGTCGAGATCGGCAAGATGCTGGGCGCAACCGTGATCGCGACGGCGTCCAGCGACGAGAAGCTGGCGATTGCGAAATCGCGCGGTGCCGATCATCTCGTCCGCTACGACCGCGAGCCGTTTCGCGATGCCGTCAAGCGCATCACCGAGGGCCGCGGTGCCGATGTCGTGTTCGATCCCGTCGGCGGTCAGGTCTTTGAAGACTCGATGCGCTGCATTGCCTGGGGCGCACGGCTCCTGGTGATCGGCTTCACCGGCGGCATCGGTTCGGCCAGGACCAATCTCCTGCTGATCAAGGGCGCCAGCGTGCTCGGCGTCCGCGCGGGTGAAGCCGTGCGGAAAAACCCGGGGCTTGGCGAGATCAGGCTGAAGGCTTTGCTGCAATGGGCGGAGGAGGGCAAGCTGCGCCCCAGCATCTCGCACCGCCTGCCGCTGGAAGATTACGCCAAGGCGATGCGGCTGTTGCTCGACCGCAAGGCGATCGGACGCGTGGCGCTGGTGATGCAGTGATGGGGCCGTAGCGCCGTAGGGTGGATTAGCCGAAGGCGTAATCCACCGCTTCCGTCACCGCGGAAAGAGAAGAGGTGGGTTACGCCCAGCGAATTGCGCTTCGCGCAATCGCAAGGGCTAACCCACCCTACCAGAGCGTCATTTATACTCCCGCTCAGTCCACCACGGGAAATAATCCGGCATATCGCTCGACACCTTGTTCTTGAACTGCGCCGGCCGCTTCTCCAGGAACGACACCACGCCTTCCTTCACGTCCTCCGAGCGGCCACGGGCATAGATGCCGCGGCTGTCGACCTTGTGCGCTTCCATGGGATCGTCCGCGCCCATCATGCGCCACATCATCTGGCGGATCAGCGCGACCGACACCGGCGCAGTCTTGGCCGCGAATTCTTTTGCCAGTGCGCGAGCAGTCGGCATGAGGTCATCCGGCGCCACGACCTTGCTGACGAGGCGGCCGGCGAGGGCCTCCTGCGCCGGGAAGACGCGGCCCGAATAGCACCATTCCAGCGCCTGCGAGATGCCGACGATGCGCGGCAGGAACCAGCTCGAGGCCGCCTCCGGCACAATGCCGCGCTGGGAGAACACGAAGCCGAAGCGCGCGGCCTCGGATGCGATGCGGATGTCCATCGCGAGCTGCATGGTGACGCCAATGCCGACCGCGGGACCGTTCACCGCGGCGATCACGGGCTTGAGGCACTTGAAGATGCGCAACGTCACCTGGCCGCCGCCGTCGCGCACCTGCGGGTCGCTGTAATCGACCCTACCATCCGCGAAACGCTTCACCGGTCCGCGCCGCGCGTCGCGATCGAAGGTATCGGCGCCCGACGACAGATCCGCACCCGCGCAAAAGCCGCGACCGGCGCCTGTGACGATGATGGCGCGGACATTGTCGTCCTTGTCGGCGGCGTCGAACGCGTCGATCAGCTCGGCCTGCATCTGCGCGTTGAAGGCGTTGAGCTTGTCGGGCCGGTTCAGCGTGATGGTGAGAATCTGCTCGGCGACCTCGTATTTGATCGTCTCATACGCCATGGGTGGTTTCCTTCCTCTCGTTCTTGAATCAATTCTGTCATTGCCGGGCTTGACCCGGCAATCCATCTTTTTTGAAGAGGATGGATGCGCGGGTCGAGCCCGCGCATGACGATTTGTGTTGAGACGCTAGATGCGCGTTTAACGAGCCGGCGGCCTCGGCCAAGGCCTCTGCGGGCCGCGCAGGCCTTCGAACGCCTTGGCCATGCCGAGCACGCCGATATCGTCGAAGCGGCGGCCGACGATCTGCACGCCGATGGGAAAGCCCGCGTCATCGAAGCCGCCATTGATGGTGACGGCCGGGTTCTCCGACATATTCCACGGCACGGTATAGGCGATGTGCTCGAACGGCCGCATCGGATCGTTGGTGGGCGAGGCCCAGTCAGCCGGGTAGTTCACGTTAGGCGCCGTCGGCGAAATCACATAGTCGAGCTCGCAGAACAATTTCGAGGCCGCCGCGCGGATCGCCATGGTCTGGTTGAAGCCTCTGATAACATCGACGCCCGATAGCCTTGCGCCTGAAGCGCCCCATTTGAAAATGTAGGGCAGCACCTTTGCCTGGTCGGCCGGCGTCAGTTTCGACAGATCGTCCCACATCCGCGCGCGCCAGAAATTGTCGAGGCCGTCGAGCATCTCGCGCGTCAAGATGCCGTTGACCTCGGTGACGACGCTGCCTGCGGATTCGAATGCCTTTGCGGCCTTCACCGCGACCTCGCGGACGGCCCTTTCCGCCGGCAGGCCGACGCCGGCATCGAGCATCAGGCCGATGCGCAATTTGCGCGGCGACTTCTCAAGTCCCTTCCAGTTGAGCGGCTCCGCCGGCAGGCTCATGCCGTCGCGTCGATCGGGCTTGGCGATCACGCTCATCATGAGCGCGCAATCATCGACCGTGCGGGTCATCGGGCCGGCGACGCGGCCGACATAGGGGGGATCGATCGGCACGCGGCCAAAGCTCGGCTTCAACCCGACAAGGCCACACCAGCCCGCTGGTAACCGCACCGAGCCGCCGATATCGGTACCGAGGTGCAGGGGGCCATAGCCCGCTGCGGCGGCCGCGCCGGCGCCCGCACTGGAGCCGCCGGGAGTCTTGGAGAGGTCCCAGGGATTGCGCGCCAGCGCATGGAACGAAGAGAGCCCCGAAGACAGCATGCCGTAATCGGGCATGGTGGTCTTGGCGAAGATGATGCTACCTGCCTCACGCAGACGCGCGGCGGGCGGGGCGTCCTTCTCAGCCGGCACCAGCTTGACGCTCGCAGCGCCCAGCGGCACCGGCACGCCCCCGGTGGCGATGTTGTCCTTGATCGTGACAGGCACACCGTCGAGCGGGCCTGACGGCTCGCCTCCGGTCCAGCGCGCTGTCGAGGCTTTTGCGGCCTCGCGCGCGCTCTCAGGATCGAATGCATAGAGCGCCTTCAGATGCGGCTCCCACGCAGCGACGTGCGCGAGCAGATCCTCCAGCACCTCGCTTGGCGAGAATTGTTTTGCCCGGTAGCCCGCGATCAGATCGACCGCGGAGAGATCGTGCAGCGAGGTGACCGCATCCTCAGCACTGTTCTTCTGCATTGCTAACCGACCGGCATGCGCGTTTCGATGATCCGGGCGAACATGCTGGCGCCGATCGGCAGGATCTTGTCGTCGAGCACGAAGCCGGGATTGTGCACGGGCACGGAGCCGTCATGGCCGACCCAGAAATAGGCGCCGGGAATGGTCTCCAGCATGTCGGCAAAATCCTCGCTGCCCATCTTCGGCTGGCTGCGGGTGATCACCTTGGCGGGGTCGACCACGGTGCGCGCGACCTCCTCGACCACCTTGGACTGCTCGGCCTGGTTGACCAGCACGTTGAAGGTGTCGCGGATGTCGACGTCGATCACGCAATTATAGGCGCTGGCGATGCCGGAGCAGATGGTGCGGATGCGTTCGCTGACGAGAGTGCGGACTTCCTTCGAGAAGGTGCGGATGGTGCCGCACAGATGCGCATCGCCGGGAATGACGTTGTAGGCGGAGCCGGCATGGATCTGGGTGATCGACACCACGGCAGCCTCGAGCGGCTCGACATTGCGGCTGACGATGGTCTGGATCGCCTGCGCCAGCGTGGTCGCGATCACGACCGCGTCCTTGGAGCGCTCGGGCATCGCACCATGGGCGCCATAGCCGGTGATGCGGAGGTCGAAGAAGTCAGCGGCGGCCATGGCCGGGCCCGGCAGGATCGCGATCTCGCCGTGGTTGAGATCGGGCGCGTTGTGCAGGCCGTAGAGCTCGTCGCAGGGAAACTTCTCGAACAGGCCGTCCTTGATCATGGCGCGGGCGCCGCCGAGGCCTTCCTCGGCCGGCTGGAAGATCAGGTGCACGGTGCCGTCGAAATTCCGTGTCTCGGCCAGATAGCGCGCGGTGCCGAGCAGCATGGTGGTGTGGCCGTCATGGCCGCAGCCGTGGAAACGGCCGGGGATTTTCGAGCTCCATTTCAGATTGGTGTTCTCTTCCATCGGCAGCGCGTCCATGTCGGCGCGCAGGCCAATGCGTCTGCTGCCCGAACCCTTGCCCTTGATGATTCCGATCACGCCGGTGCCGCCGAGACCGCGATGCACCTCGATGCCCCAGCTTGCCAGCTTGTCGGCGACGATGCCGGACGTCCGCACCTCCTCGAAGCCGATCTCGGGATGGGCGTGGAGGTCGCGCCTGATAGCGGTAAGTTCGTCGGCATAGCCGTCGATGCGGTCGATGGTGGGCATGTGGTCCTTTTCCGTCAGCGAGTGGAAGCGCGCGACGTTAGCTCCGCCTTCGCGGCAAGGGCAAGCAACGAGACAATCGCGCCACGCATGGGCTCAAGCTGTTTTGGGAATGCTTGCCGCGCACACCGTCATTGCGAGCGCAGCGAAGCAATCCAGAATCGCTCTGCGGAAACAGTCTGGATTGCTTCGCTGCGCTCGCAATGACGCGGAGAGAGAGTTAGGCCGTCGCCCCCACGCCCTCCGACACCGGCCGGAAATTCGCAAAATCCCAGTGGCGGCCGGGGGCGGCATCCAGGAGCGCCCTGGTGTAGGCCTCCTGCGGATGCGTCAGAACCTCTGCGGCAGGGCCCTGTTCGACCACGCGGCCATGCTGCATCACCACGACCTCGTCACAAATTTGCGCGGCCACGCGCAAATCATGGGTGATGAACAGGATGGCGATGCCGAGCCGCTTCTGGATCTCGTCGAGCAGGTCCAGCACCTGGGCCTGCACCGAGACGTCGAGCGCGGAGACCGCTTCATCCGCGACCAGCACGTCAGGGTCGAGCGCGAGCGCGCGCGCAATCGCGATGCGCTGGCGCTGGCCGCCGGAGAACTGATGCGGATAGCGCGAGACGGCGTCGGCCGGCAGGCCGACCAGTTCGAGCAGCTCGCGGGCACGCTTCATGGCGTTCGCATGCGAGACGCCGTAATTGATCGGGCCTTCCGCGATGCTCTCGCCGACGCTGACGCGTGGATTGAGCGAGCGATAAGGATCCTGGAACACGATCTGGATCTTCTGCCGGTGCGGCTGCAGCAGCCGGCGCGAGATGTCGGAGATCTCGCGGCCGGCGAGGCGCACGCCGCCCGAGGTCGGGTCGATCAGGCGCACGATGCAGCGCGCCACCGTCGACTTGCCCGAGCCGCTCTCGCCGACGATGCCGAGGGTGCGACCCTTGCGCAGCGTCAGCGTCACCTTGTCGGCGGCGACGACCTCGCGGCCTTTGCCGAAGAAGGCGCGCTCCTTGTAGACCTTGCTGAGGTCGTTGGCCTCGAGCACGACGGGCTCTCGGCTGTCCTCACGCGGCGGCCGCGGCACCAGGCTCGGCACGGAGGCGAGCAAATTGCGGGTGTATTCCATCGTGGGGTTGCGCAGCACGGTGTCGAGCGGGCCGGTCTCGACCAGGCGCCCCTGCCGCATCACCGCGACGCGGTCGGCGATTTCCGCCACCACCCCCATGTCATGGGTGATGAACAGCACCGCGGTGCCGTGATCGCGCTGCAGCTCGCGGATCAGCGACAGGATCTGCTTCTGCGTGGTGACGTCGAGCGCGGTGGTCGGCTCGTCCGCGATCAAGAGCTTCGGTTCCAGCACCAGCGCCATCGCGATCATGATGCGCTGGCGCTGGCCGCCGGAGAGCCGGTGCGGGTAGGAGGCGAAGATGCGCTCGACCTGGGGCAGATGGACCTGCTCCATCATGTCGAGGATGCGCTTCTTGCGCGCCTTGGCGTCGAGCCTGGTGTGGGCGCGCAGCACCTCGTCGATCTGGCGGCCGACCGGGACGACAGGATTGAGCGCGGTCATCGGCTCCTGGAAAATCATCGCCATCTTGGTGGCACGCATTTGACGCAGGCGGCGATCGGTCGCGGTGAGGATTTCCTCGCCGACGAGCTTCACGCTGCCGCCTGATGGAACCAGCGTGCCCTTCGGCAGCAGGCCCATCGTGGTGAGCGAGGTCACCGACTTGCCCGAGCCGCTTTCGCCGACGAGGCAAAGCGTCTCGCCTTCGTGGACCTTTATCGAGATGCCGTCGATGATCTTTGCGCCGCCCGGCTTCTTGCCGACGGAGACGACGAGGTTGTTGATGTCGAGGACTGGGTTGGTCACGTCGTTTCTCTCCGCCGTCATTCCCATTACTTCCCCTCCCGCTGCTTCATGCGGGGATCGAGGGCGTCGCGGGCGGCGTCGCCGATCAAATTGATGCTGAGGATGGCGATAGAGAGCAAAAGGCCCGGCCAGAAGATCAGCGTCGGCTTGAGCTGAAAGTACTGCCGGCCCTCGGCCATGATGTTGCCCCAGGTCGGCGTCTCCGGCGAGATGCCGGCGCCGAGGAAGGAGAGGATGGCCTCGGTGAGGATGGCGGAGGCGCAGACATAGGTGCCCTGGACGATCAGCGGCGCGATCGTGTTCGGCATCAGGTGCCGCCACATGATTTTCGGCAAGGACGAGCCGACCGAGATCGCGGCTTCCACATAGGGCTCCTCGCGCGCGGACAGCACGACCGAGCGCACGAGGCGTGCGACGCGCGGGATCTCGGGGATGGTGATGGCGACCAGCACCGTCCAGATGCTCGCGCCCGACAGCGAGACCACGGCGATCGCGAGCAGGATGCTCGGCATCGCCATCAGGCCGTCCATGACGCGCATCATTACGGAATCGACCAGCTTGAAGAAGCCGGAGACGAGACCGATCGCGAGCCCGATGGCGATCGAGAGGATCGCCGAGCCGATCCCGATCAGGAGCGAGATGCGGCCGCCGTAGATGACGCGGGACAGCAGGTCGCGGCCGTAGGCATCGGTGCCGAGCAGGAATTGCGCCGACGCCGGCTTGAGGCGCAGCGAGGGCGCAAGCTGGATCGGATCATGCGGCGCGATCAGCGGCGCCAGGATCGAGATCAGCACGATCAGCGCAAGGCAGATCGTGGCCGTGGCGATGATCGGCGTCGAGGTGAGGAATCCGAGGCGCGGCCGCAGCGGCGACGTGATCGGAATGGAGGACTGGGGAAGGCTATCGACCGTCATCGTTGTTCTTGTCCTTAGCCTTAGTAGCGGATGCGCGGATCGAGCAGCGTGTAGGCGACGTCGATCAGCAGGTTGACGACGACGTAGATCAGCGAGGTCAGCAGGATCATCGCCTGGATCACCGGATAGTCGCGCGCCAGCACCGCATCGACGGTGAGGCGGCCGATGCCGGGAATGTTGAACACGCTCTCGGTGACGACGACGCCGGAGATCAGCAGCGCAAAGCCGGTGCCGATCACGGTGATCACGGGCACCGCGGCGTTGCGCAACGCGTGCCGCAGCATCACCGCGACCTCGTTGATGCCCTTGGCGCGCGCCGTCCGCACATAGTCTTCGCCCAGCACATCGAGCATGGCCGCGCGCGTCATGCGCGCGATCAGCGCGATGTAGATGAAGGAGAGCGCGCAGGTCGGCAGGATGATGCGCTCGAAGAACGGCCCGAAGCCTGCGCTGATGCTCTTGAAGCCCTGCACCGGCACCCAGCGCAGGTCGATCGCGAAGACTTCGATCAGGAGATAGCCGACCACGAACACCGGCACCGAGAAGCCGAGCACCGACAGACCCATCACGAAGCGATCGATCCAGGTGCCGTGCTTCCAGGCTGCGATGACGCCGAGCGGCACTGCGACGATGACGGCGAGGATGATGGTCGACAGCGCGATCGAGATCGACGGCTCGACGCGCTGGCCGATCATCTTCATCACCGGCAGGTTGGAGATCAGCGAGGTGCCGAGATCGCCATGCAGCAGCTTGTTCACCCAGGTGATGAACTGCACGATCAAGGGCTCGTTGAGGCCAAGCGAGGTGCGGATGCGCTCCAGCCGCTCCGGCGTCGCATTGTCGCCGGCGAGGATCGCGGCGGGATCGCCGGGCGTCAGCCGCAGCAGCAGGAACACGAAAAGCGCGACGACGCCCATCACGGGCACGGCGGCGAAGATTCGGCGAAGGAGATATCCGAGCAAGTTGGATCCGTCAGATGAGAGTCAAATCGTCGGCAACGGTCATGGCCCGTTCTGCCATCAGCCTAACATTTCAGCAATTCCCGTGCCATCTGGGCCACAGATTTCGCAGTGCGGCCAGTCTTCGTAGGGTGGGCAAAGCGAAGCGTGCCCACGACCTTTGTCGATCGGAGGCAGATGGTGGGCGCGGCGCAAGCGCGCCTTTGCCCATCCTACAGAACTGTGATCGCAGTGCGATTACTCCAGCGTCGCCAGCAGCCCCGCCATCAACCGGCCGCGATCAACCAGGCTCTCGACCTCGATATACTCCTCCAGCGTGTGGGCATTGCCGCCGCGCACGCCAAGCCCGTCGAGCGTCGGAATGCCCATCGCGCCGGTGAAGTTGCCGTCGGATCCGCCGCCGGAACTCGCATGGGGTAGCTCCGCGCCGAGAGATTTGGCGATGCCGCGCGCCTTTTCATACAGCGCCAGGGTGCCGGCATCCGGCTCCCACACCGGCCGCGTCACGCCGCGCGTCACCTTGAAGGTGACGTCATTGGTGGTGCCCGACAGCGCCAGCATGCGTTCGACGCCGCGGTCGAGATCGGCCTGGCGCTTGGCCATCGACAGCGCTTCGCCGGTGGCGGTCGTGGCGACGCAATTGACCCATTGCCCGCCATGCACGATGCCGACCGAGAAAGTGCAGTCCTCGGTCGTCATCGCGTCGATCGCAAGAATCTGCCGCGCCATCTCGCGGATGGCGGAACGTCCGGCCGACAAGGTCGCGCCGGCATGGCTCGGCCGTCCGGTCGCTTCCAGATTGAAGCGCGCGATGGCGTAACGTCCGGTGGTGACGCCGTTGTCGGCGCGGCCGGGCTCGGGCACCAGCACATATTTGTTGCGCGCGGCTTCCGCCTCGATGAGGTCGCGCGTCGAGGGTGTGCCGACTTCCTCGTCCGGCGTGAACAGGATGGTGATCGGCAGCGGCGTGGTGAACGACGCGCGCGCCAGCTGCCGGATCGCTTCCAGCGACAGGTAGTTGCCGCCCTTCATGTCGAAGATGCCGGGGCCGTAGCAGCGGTTGCCCTCGCGCCACCACTTCAACTTCTCGATGGTGCCGACCGGGTGGACCGTATCCATGTGTCCGGCGATCAGGATGCCCGGCTCGCCCTGCCTCGGATGGGGAAAACGCGCGCGAACGGCGCCGCCGAAGCCCTGACGGCCGGCGATGCGTTCGATGGTCGCACCCATGATCGCCATATCCCGCGCCGCGATATCGAGCATGCGGTTCACCGCGCTCGCATCCCAGGTCGGGCTCTCGCATTCCACCCAGGTGCGCAGGCCCTCGAGCATGGCCTCGGAATCGAAGGGAAGATTGGCTGGATTCATCTTAATGTCTCTCAGGCTTCGAAAGATGGAACGCGCATTGCAAGGTGCAGGCGACGAGCAGGCAGGACTGGCGGAGTTGAATTGTAGAGCCAATCCGGTCTTTGTGGAGCCCGCACCTGCGCCGCAAGGGCCTGCACCGAAACCGGATTGACGCGCTCAAGGCTGTCTGCAAGTCTCGAAAACACAAAGGCATTGCATGAGGTTAGTTCGCCTAAAGACCGCACCGAATGCTCAACCAATAATCCGCCTTTGAACAGTTTCACGTCAGGAGAAACTTTATATGTTCCACTTGATGCGCATGGGGCGTCGCGCGTTCGCCTCCAAGCTTGCGCTGTCGGTCCTCGCGCTTTCGACCGCACTGGCCTCGCCAGTGCTTGCGGCCGGCAAGACCATCACCGCCGTGATGCATTCGGATCTGCGCATCACCGATCCGATCTTCACCACCGCCTACATCGTGCGCGACCATGGCTACATGGTTTACGACACGCTGATCACGACGGATGCGAACTTCAAGATCCAGCCGCAGATGGCGGACTGGAAGATCTCCGACGACAAGCTCACTTACACATTCACGCTGCGCGACGGCCTGAAGTGGCATGACGGCACGCCGGTGACGGCGGAAGACTGCGTCGCCTCGCTGAAGCGCTGGGCCGCCGTCGACGGCATGGGCCAGAAGCTGATGGATTTCACCGCCAGCATCGAAGCGACCGATGCCAAGACCATCACACTGAAGCTGAAGGAGCCCTACGGTCTCGTTCTCGAGTCGATCGGCAAGCCGTCCTCGCGCGTGCCCTTCATGATGCCGAAGCGGCTCGCCGAGACGCCTCCGGACAAGCAGATCCCCGAGCAGATCGGCTCCGGCCCGTTCAAATTCGTACAGGGCGAATTCCAGCCCGGCGTAAAGGCCGTCTACGAGAAGAATCCGGATTACGTTCCGCGCAAGGAGCCGGCGAGCTGGACCGCTGGCGGCAAGGTGGTGAAGGTCGACCGGGTCGAATGGATCACCATGCCGGACCCGCAGACCGCGGTGAACGCGCTGCAATCGGGCGACATCGATTTCATGGAAGTGCCGCCGTGGGATCTCTTGCCGGTGCTTGAAGGCAATCCCGACCTCAAGGTCGAGACGCTGAACAAGTTCGGCTATCAGACGCTCGGCCGCATGAACTTCCTCTATCCGCCCTTCGACAATCCGAAGATCCGCCGCGCCGCGCTGCTGGCGTTGAACCAGAAGGACGTGCTCGACGCGCTCGTCGGCAATCCCAAATATTACAAGATCTGCGGCGCCTTCTTCATCTGCGATACGCCGTTCGCCACCGAAATCGGCTCGGAATCGCTGGTCAAGGGCAACGGCATGGCGGAAGCCAAGAAGCTGCTCGCCGAATCCGGTTATGACGGCACACCCGTCGTCGTCATGGTGCCCGGCGATGTCGTGACGCTGAAGGCGCAGCCGACGGTCGCGGTGCAACTGCTCCGCGAAGCCGGCTTCAAGGTTGACGCGCAGGCGACCGACTGGCAGACGGTGGTGAGCCGCCGGGCCAGCCAGAAGCCGCCGAAGGAGGGCGGCTGGAACATGTTCTTCACCAACTGGGTCAGCGCCGACGTGTCCAACCCGATCGCCAATCTCTCGATCGGTGGTCAGGGCAAGAAGGGCGGCTGGTTCGGCTGGGCGGAGGACGCCAAGATCGAGCAGCTCAAAAACGACTTCGTCCACGCCGCCTCGCTCGACGATCAGAAGAAGATCGCGACCGAGATCCAGAAGGAAGCCTATGACCAGGTGATCTACATCCCGCTCGGCCAGTATCTGGCGCCGAGCGCCTGGCGGAAGTCGCTGTCCGGCGTGCTCGACGGGCCGGCAACCCCGGTGTTCTGGAACATCGACAAGTCGGAGTAACGTGACAAGGGATGAGGCGCATCCTGCACCTTCATCCCATCAACAGGCGGCGCCGCTGTCATGAGCGGCGCCGTTGTCTTTTGCCGTTACGCCTTCGGTCAGAGCCACGGCTATCGCATTGGAGAGCTGTTTCCTTGCGGCGCATCCTTCGAGACGCCCGCCTCTGGCGGGCCCTCAGGATGAGGGCTGAGTGTTTGGTAGCTGTCTTAGCGGGAAGCCCATTTAGCCTCATCCTGAGGAGACCGCTGGAAGCGGTCGTCTCGAAGGACGAGGCGTGCGCGCAGGTCGCTCAAGAGCTCCATATGCGATAGCCCTTCGCTGAGAGTGGGGGCGCGTTTAGCTCTTCCAATTTCCAATTGTTGCTATTTGTTTCCAATATGAAATAAGTGATTTGCCGCGCAATACTGCTTGCTTCCTTTTGATTTGAGTCTCGTGCCGATCGATTTTGCATTCCAGGCGATGGCCGAACGATCGGATCGCGCGCCGGCGCGCTGGCGGCGCCCGTTGCTGCGCTGGCTCGACGGTGTGGAGGCGGGTTGGGCCGTGCCGCTTCTCATTGCCTGCTTCGTCGCAAGCTGGACGCTTTATCTTGCCATCGCCTATGCCGGTGGCGGTCTGCACCCGGATACGCTCGAGGCCTGGACGCTGGGGCGGAATTTCGCCTTCGGCTATCACAAGCATCCGCCGTTGATGGGATGGGTCGCAGCAAGCTGGACCTTCATCTTCCCGATCAGCGACGTGTCGCTGCAGCTGATGGCGATGGTGAATGCCGGGCTCGCGCTGTTCTTCGTCGACTGTATCGCGCGGCAATTCGTCACCGGGCACAAGCGCATCCTTGTGCTGCTGCTGTTGATGCTGACGCCGGCCTATCAATTCCACGCCCAGCGCTTCAACGCCAACGCCGTGCTGCTGGCGACCTGGCCGCTGGCTACTTGGTGTTTCCTGCGCGCGTTCGAAACACGGTCCGTGTTCTGGGCGGTAGCGGCCGGATGCGCCGCGGCGCTCGCCATGGTCGGCAAGTATTACTCGATCTTCCTGGTCGCGAGCTTTGCGTTGGCTGCGCTCGCGCACCCGGCGCGTCGCGATTATCTCACCTCGGCCTCGCCCTGGATCTCGGTCGCAACAGGGTTCGCGGTGCTGTCGCCGCACATCTACTGGCTTGCGACCACGGGAGCGTCGACCTTCGACTACGCGCTGGCCCATGCCAACGGCAATGCCCTCAGTTCGATCGATGACGTCAAGAATTTCCTGCTTGGGCTGATCGCGGCCATCAGCGTTGCGGCCGTGATCTGGGTGCTGATATCAGGCACGCGCCTGAAGCAGTTTCCGGCCGACTTCGTTGCGATGAGCCCCGGCCTTCGGTTGCTGTTCTACGTCGCCATCGGCACCATCGTTCTGCCGGTGCTGACCTCGCTCGCGATGGGCACCGATCTGCCGTCGCTATGGGCTTTGCAGGGACTGTTCCTGTTCGTCGTGCTCATCGTCTGCGGCGCCCGCTACCCGATTGAGCGCTTCTACACCGTCAACGTCACGGTCATTGTTGCAGGTGTTGCGTTGGTCGCCGTCCTGGTCGCGGCTCCCATCCTTGCCGCCTATCGCAATGTCAACGGCTACGAGGAGGCGCGGAATCTTTACGCGCAAGCCGCAAGCGAGCTCACCCGGCAATGGCACGAACTGACCGGCGAATCCCTCAGGGCCGTCAGTGGCGACGATTCACTGGCTTTCGCCACCGCCTTCTACAGTCCCGATCATCCGCACTACGCGCGGCCGTTCGAGCATCAGTACGATTGGGGGCTGCCGCGCAAGACGACGCTGGATCGCGGCTGGGCTGCACTCTGTTTCAAGGGCCAGGATTATTGCGGTCGCTGGATGGAATGGGTGTCCTCGCGCGCCGGGACCTTCGTCCGGCGGGAGTTCACCGTGCAGGCCTCGCTGTGGGGCCGGCCCGGCCTGTCTCGGGATGTGGTCGTGCTGATGGTGCCGCCACGCGCCAACGGTGACGCGCCGCCCGAGAGTGCCGCACAGGAGTTCGGTGCGAGCAAGCGCAGTCCGGATTAAAGCGCGATGAGACCAGGATGAATCGTCACGCTTTTGGTTATTGTTTGCCTCTCAGCAGTGGCTGTCGCGGACCTGCTCGAGCCCCTCGCTGGCGAAGGGCGGGGCGACGGCGGCTTGTTCGGCGGGCGACACCACGGGTTCGGTATGCTGCCGGTTCGACTCGCGATGCTCGTCGTGCTGTTCCAGTTCCATTGAAGCCGCCTCTCGAATTGCTGCAGGACAACATCGAGACGGCTTTGAAGTTCCTCACACGATCGGGCGATAATGCGGCTTGAACAGCCGTCCCTTCTCCACGACAAGCACGATCGCGAGCGCTGCGAGCGTCGACAGGAAGAAGCCGGTCGAGAACGGCAGCAGCGTGCCGTCGAAGCTTTGGCCGATCGCGGTGCCGACCGCAATGCCGATCAGCGTCGTGATCGAGCCGTAGAGCGAGGAGGCCGTGCCGGCGATGTGGCCCTGCGGCTCCATCGCGAGCGCGGTGAAATTGGCAACCATCATGCCGAACGAGAACATCATCAGCGCCGACAGCGCCATGAACAGGGGCAGCGGCAGCACGCCGAGAATCTCGGTCAGCAGCATGACGCCTGCGACCGCAGCATAGAGCGAGAGCGCGCCGTGCGAGATCACGCGCATGCCGAGCCGCCCGACCAGCTTGGAATTGAGAAACCCTGCAACGGCGGTGCCGGCCGCGATCGTGGCGAAGGCGAGCGGGAAGTAATGGCCGAGATGATAGATGCCGGTGAACACCTGCTGCGCGGAAAACACGAAAGCGAACAGCGCGCCCATGACGCTGCCGGCCGCCGTCGCATAGCCGATGGTCTGGCGGTTGGTGACGGTCTGGCGGAACGCCGAAAGCACGTCGGCAGGGGCGAGCGACCTGCGCTCCGTCTCGGGCAGCGTCTCCGGAAGCCGCCAAACGCTCCATGCCAGCGCGATGACGCCGTACAGCATCAGCACGACGAAGATGCCGCGCCAATGCGTCATGAGCAGCACCGCCTGTCCGAACGATGGTGCGATCACGGGCACGGCGATGAAGATCATCATCGCAAGCGACATCACGCTGGCCATGCGGCGGCCGGCATAGCAGTCACGCACGATCGAGGTCGCGATGACGCGTGTCGCCGAAGTGCCGAGCCCCTGGAGCGCGCGGGCCAGCAACAGTGTCTCGAAGGTGGGTGCGGCCACCGCCAGCACGCTCGCCACCGCGTAAACAGCCATGCCGCCGAGCAGCACCGGCCGGCGTCCGAACCGGTCCGACAGCGGGCCCATGATGAACTGGCCGGCGCCGAAGCCGATCAGGAAGGTCGACAGCACGAGCTGGAGATGGTTGGCGTTGGGAATGCTGAAGGCGGCCCCGATATTGGGCAGCGCGGGCAGCATCATGTCCATCGCGAGCGGATTCAGCGCCATGATGGACGCGATCACGATGACAAATTCGGGAAAACCCATCGGACGGTGTCCCGATGACACCCATTCGTCGGCATTCACGTCGGACAAGCAGTTCACCTCTGATTTCAGAGGCCATATCTAAAGCCTATGCTGCGTCGCACAACCCATGTTTCGGGATGGCTGTCCGGCGGGGCAGGGAAACTGACAACCAGACGGACAATAAATGGTGAAGACGGCGCGGGTGGCAGCGGGAGGCGTCAGCGCGTGCGCCGAGCCCGCTCGACGAGGTCCAGCTCCATCAGACCGGCGGTCTCGACATAATCGAGATCGCGATGGATCAGCATCAGCTTGACCTGCCGTCCGCTGCAGAAGTTGGAAACCAGGGATTCACCATAAGAGCGGCGACAACCGTCTGGGGAGATGAATCCGCAACACTATGCTGTCCACTGTGTGCTGACTGGACGCCGGATCAGGCGCCGGGGGAGCTCGAGCAGCAGACAGGTTTTGCGGTGTCCGACGTCACAGGTGCGACTCGATGGTTGGGGCCGTCGGCCGACACGGCTGCGAAGCGTGTCTGGCTCGGTTCCCTGATCGCGATCGTCACCCTGCTGGCGCTCTACAATCTGGCCAACGACACGGCGACGGGTACGGGATACGGCTGGGACGCCCGCGTCAATTGTGCGGCCGTCGATGCGCATGTCGCGGGGCTCGATCCCTATTTCGTCAAGAACCTGAAGGGCACCTCCTACTCCTATCCCTATCTCCCGGCGACCCTTGACGCGTTCCGTCCGTTTTGCGCAGGCGGCCTTCTGGTCGATCACTACAGGGGCCTCTATCTCGTCCTCGCGGCGCTCTGCGGCTTGCTCCTTCCTGGACTACGCAGCTCGCGTGCCTGTTTGCGCGATGTCGGCCTCAAGGTCCTCTGTGCGCTCGGTGCATTCGTTGGTTTCGAATGGGTGCTGGCTTCCGGAAATTTTGCGGTTCTGGGCGGCTTCTTGACGGCGGTCGCGCTGGCGCTGCTGCTCCATGCGGGAGTGGGTGACAACAGGCGCTTCAAGATGCGGGCCGCCGGCGCTGCGCTGCTCGGTCTCGTCATGTCGTTCAAGCTGGTGTTCTGCCCCATCCTGGCCGCAGTTTACTTCCTGCCGCTGCGACGAGCACGGAAGCTCGCGCTTCTCGCGACGGCCGGCTTCGGTTTCGTGCTACCGATCCTGATCTCGGCGGTGGTCTATCCCGAGCTGTTCGCGAGCTGGCTGCTGGCGATCAAGGGACAGATCCCCAACCAGCATTCGGTCCATCTGGAGGAGATCAATCCATCGCTGCTTCTGGTTGCGCGGAAACTCATGGACCATATCGGGCTCGCGGACCATAGGCCGATCGAGTTCGCGATCTACGCGCTTGCCGCATGCGCGCTCGTGATCGCACCCTTTGCCCTGGTGTTGCTGCGCGCGCTCGGGATTGGAATTGCCGCCGTGAGAGCATCATTCCTGGCAGAGCTGGACCGCTGGCTGATCAATCACCCGCAAGCGGCCATGCGCGTCACCGTGCTTGCGATGTTTGCGCTCTATCTGTGCTCGCCGCGCATCAAGGAATATGCCTTCTTCGAGCTGGCGCTCTATCTTGCCGTCCTCGTCGTCGATCTTTCGACGCCGGCGCTCGCCATGGTCTTGACCGTCGCCATAGCCATCCCCGCGCTGGCATCGATTGCCGGCATTGCGTTCGAGGGCAGCTTCGCTCTGCTCGCCATCGCGCTGGTTTGCTTTTGGACCATGCTGTTCGATTTTCACGGCGTGCCGGCGCGCGACGATCGGGAAGAGTTGGTACCATGAAGAGCGGCGGTGCTACATCCATTGCCGGCACGGGGCGGCCACTTGCGGCAGGTGCGCCAGGCGCGAGCTGGCTGGCCCGCCTCATCGTGGTCGCGGCCGTGCTGGTTGCTGCCGCCACCGCGATCTATCTCGGCATGGACGAGACCTTCGGCTGGGACGCGCGGGTGAACTGCGCCGCCGTCGATGCTCATATCGCCGGGCTCGATCCCTATGTCATCAAGAACCTCAAGGACGCGAAGTATTCCTATCCCTATCTGCCCGTGACGCTGGACGCGTTTCGTCCGCTCTGTGCCGGCGGCGTCCTGGTGACCCACTACAAGGCCATCTATCTCGTTCTCGCCATCCTGTGCGCGTTGGCGTTGCCTGGTCTCGGCAAGAGCCGCCGAAGCTTCCGCGACACCGCGCTACGGATCATCTTCGTGCTGGGCGGCTTCGTCGGCCTGGAATGGATTCTGGCGACCGGCAATTTTGCGATTCTGAGCGGCCTGCTGACCTCGGTGGCGTTGGCTCTTCTGCTGCGTCCGGCTCGCTGCAAAGGGCAGGGGACCAAGAGCCTGCCGCTGCAATTTGCCGGGGCTGCGCTGCTCGGCCTTTTGACCTCGTTCAAGCTTGTCTACTGTCCGATCCTCGCTGCGCTCTACCTCTTGCCGGTGCGGCGTTCGCGCAAGCTGATGCTGATTGCTGTTGCGGCCGGCGCGTTCGCGCTGCCGGTTCTGATCTCGGCGGTGTTTTACGCAAACCTGTTTCCGAGCTGGTTGAGCGCGATCTCCGGCCAGATCCCGGGGCAACATTCGCCAGGTGACGACGTCAATCCGTCGCTCCTGTTCCTCGCGCTCACTCTCGCGGACCATCTCGGACTCGTCGGCAGCAAGTTGGTCGTCGTCTTGCTTTATGGCTTCGCCGCGGTTGCGCTCGTGATCGCGCCGTTCGTCGTTTCGGTCTGGCGCATGGTTGCTGCGCGCCGGCCGGCCGACGCAAGATCAGCCCTAAAGTGGTTCGACCGCTGGCTGATTGAGCATCCCGTCCCGGCCATGCGCCTCGTCGTGCTGGCGATGTATGCGCTCTACCTCTGCGCCCCGCGAGTGAAGGAATATGCCTTCTTCGATGTCGCGCTCTACGCCGCCATTCTCGTCGTCGATCTTCCCGCAATCGGGCTTGCCGTGGTCCTGACGATCGCGGTTGGCCTCCCGGCGCTGGCGTCGATCACGGGTTATGTCTTCATAGATGGCTTTGATCAGCTGGGAATCGCGCTCGTGTGCTTCTGGATCATGCTGCGGGCGCAGTCGCAGGCGCCGGGGCAGGTGGTGCGGGCAGCCGGAATCGAACCGGCACAGCTCTTGCGAGCCGAGGGATTTTCAACGCCCGTGGGGGGCTAGTTCGGATTTAGGCTGCTGCATTCAGCTCGTAGACTTCGCCGTCGATCTTAGTTCGTTCGGGAATCTCTTTGGTGATAGCGCCACGGGATGGAGACCGATACCGAAATCATCACCTATTTGCAGGCAAGCCATCCAGTGGCTCAAGGAAGAAAACACCTGACAACGGCGCCCAACCGAGCGCGCCTTTACACCGGGCCAAGATTCGCTCGACAGCCTGTCAGCAACTTGTGATAGTATACACAATCGCAATTGCCCTGGCGGATATCCGAGCTTTGGTAGTTCAATTCAGGACGACGATCACACAATCTAGCCTCGCCCTGCATATGGCGCCGCCGGGAGCAACTTCTTCTTCATCCAGTGAAGCAGATTGACGCTAGTGAGCCTAGCGTCTTATTCCTCCAACCTTTCAACAAATGGATCAGCGATGGGAAGCGGCAACCGCTCGCGACTTCTTTTGAGTCAATCTCGGACGATGAGGAGACGCGGGTGCTGACCGGGCTTCGACGATTGCGGGATGGCCAGTCGGAAACCCGTCGCGACGTTTCCTTTGTCGGCTTCCTCTCCTTAGCTCAACTTATTTCCTGGGGCGCTCTCTACTATACCTTTGCCGTTGTATCAGTGCCGATCGAGCGCGATTTCGGTTGGGATAAGGCCACCGTCAACGGCGCCTGGTCGATTGGGCTCCTCATAACGGGATTGGCGGCCTTTCCAGTCGGAATATGTCTCGACAGGTTAGGCGGGCGCATCATTATGACCGGAGGTACATTACTTGGGGGGGCGTGCCTCCTCCTCTGGTCGAGCATGGAGCACCTCTCTACGCTTTATTTCGTGTGCATTGGACTTGGCGTCGCTATGTCTGGATCTCTCTACGAGGCCGGGTTCGCCGTGCTGACGCGACGCTTTCCCACAAGCTACAGAGATCAGATCAGTCGAATGACTTTGTTGGGGGGGCTAGCTCCCACGGTATTTGTCCCAATTTCAGCTTGGCTAGTTAGCTGGCAGGGATGGCGGTCGACCCTGCTCATGCTTGCGGTCATTCTTTTCGTTGTATGCCTGCCAATCCACGCGCTTGGCCTGCGCGAGCGATCAACGACGATGAAGGGGAAGATCGAATCCGATGCCGGGGCAGCGAGTACGGCTGCCCTAAAGCGCGCGCTACGCCATCCCTCGTTCTGGGCTCTCCTGGTCACGTTTTCGATTCATTCCACCCTTGCCTCGGTAGTCGTGTTTCACATCATCCCACTCCTGCACGAGCGAGGCTTCTCCGATCTAACGATCACCTTTGCCTACTCGTTGATAGGACCTGCACAGGTGGGTAGTCGTGTTGCATTGCTGGCGACCCGTCGGTATTTTTCGATGGAAACGATTGGGATCGTCACCGTATCAGCCTTACCTGTCTCGTTGGCGCTGCTGCTCGCACTACCGCAAGTTACCATAGCGCCTGCTTCGGCGCTTGTTCTATACGGTACGGCAAATGGGCTCATTACCATCCTCCGCGGAACCGCAATCCCCGACCTGATTGGACCCGAAGGCTACGGCTCGATCAATGGAACAATCACTCTTGTCGCCCGCATCGGCGCAGCAGCGGCGCCTATCACCGTGGCGATTGCATGGGACAAATTTGGAAGCTACGGGCCCGTTGTTTGGGTATTATTTGCGCTGGCCACAATCGGCGCGCTCAGCTACGGCGTCGCCATCTATGCCGCTCAAGGAAGGAAAGCTTGAGTTCAGAGACGGCAGCGATAGTGATAACGGTAGATTTCACGAAAGCCGAGCTTTAAGCCAAGCTTGCGAATAACTTCGTTTGTCTCGGTGCTCTGAAAGTAGGATGCGGTTGCTCCCTGTTGCTCACCCCAATGGAGCAATCTCGCCACAAGTGCTTGCCAAATTCCCTTTCCACGGTGTGAGTGGTTCACGACCGCGTCGAATATGCCGACCATGCCGCGGTCGATCACTGCCATCGCGTATCCGGCTGCTACGTCGTCAGCATACGCCGTCGCAAAGGCGGTAGGCAGTTGAACGGAACCCACAAGTCGATCGTGGGCAGTTCGCAAGTGCGCAGGTATCGCGCTCGCACGAGCGACGCCGTCGCACCACTCTTCTTCGGCCCTCGTTCGCAGCACAATGTTGCCGGCGGAATTCGCGGGAAATGTGTCCTTCGTAGCTGCCAAAACAATGCAGGCGTCTTCGCTCGTGTATCCATCTTGCTCCAGCAAGCGATCGATACCTTCCGGGACGAGAGGCGTAATCCGAAAGATCGGAGGTAGAGCTTGCCGTTCAAAAATCAACTCAGCCGCGTTCTTGACCTCAGTAAAAGATCCAAACGGCGTGAGACAGTTTGCGGAATTCGCCCGCTTTGTTAGGCCACCTCCAACTCTAATCAGCCAGCCGTTTACGTGAGTCGTATGAATGGCGGGCCATGCATTGAAGCCGCGCTCCTCTATTTGCAGGATGTCGAACTTGTCGTGTTGCATAATCAAAGACCTCGCTCGTTCTTTAACAGGAAGTACTAGAGCGCATCTCGGTAGAGATGAATATTTCCAAACGGATCTTTGAGCTCGACGGTGCCATCCTCACCGAATGAGCATGCACCAGGCAAGGGTACCTTGAAGATGCCTCCCGGAAGATCGAGAACGTAAGTCGGAAGTGCTAGCCCGGTAACCGAGCGGCGCAGTTCGTCCATTAGGGCAACGCCCTTCTTGAGGCTCACTCGAAAGTGGCCCGTTCCTCTCGCGAGGTCGGGGTGATGTAGGTAATAAGGTTTCACTCCAGCTTCGACAAAAGCCATCATTAACTCACTTAGCGAACGAATATTGTCGTTGACGCCTTGAAGCAAGACTGTCTGGCCAAGAAGGCTGACGCCGATTTGTCGCAAACGGCGGATGGCTGCACGGCCTTCGTCCGTAAACTCTCGAGCATGATTTGCATGAATGGCGACAAAGATCGCGCATCTGTCCGTCGCGAGAGCGCCAACGAATGCATCCGTCACTTTCGAAGGTGCAACAAGCGGCACGCGGGTATGCCAACGCAAGATCCGAACATGTGGAATGGCTGAAAAGGTCTCGGTTATCGAGCGTATCCGTTCGGCAGAAAGAACGAAGGGATCTCCGCCCGTCACTATAACCTCGCGTATGGCGGGGTGGCCTGCGACATATTCCGCAGCCCGCTGGAGGTCGATGGCGGTCATCTCGCGTTTTGCTTGCGGGCCGACCATCTCTTTCCGAAAGCAAAAGCGGC
This sequence comes from Bradyrhizobium sp. BR 10261, assembly GCF_019455395.1. NCBI lineage: Bacteria > Pseudomonadati > Pseudomonadota > Alphaproteobacteria > Hyphomicrobiales > Nitrobacteraceae > Bradyrhizobium > Bradyrhizobium sp. BR 10261. Next base: position 135,400 of record NZ_JACOFQ010000008.1, on the reverse strand, counting down.
AGTAGACCGGGCAAACCCCTGTCGCCTTCAATAGAATTCGATCGGGGTGCCGGTGCACCACGCCACGGACGGGGCTGTGCGAGTCGTCGCCGATCGGATCTACCTCTTCGTGCGAGCGCGCATCAAGTTCGAGCATAGTCGGTACGAACTGTCGCGCGATTGGGTCTTCAGGACGGTCGCGATCGATCAGGCCGGCCATCGCCTCCGTGAGCGCGACCGGATAACGTTCGACGACTTCAACAAGCGGTCGGACTCGGTCGGATGGTATCAGCTTGGCGGCATACAGATCGTAAAGGCTTCTGATATTCGATGTCATGCGAGAACTTTACCAGGGATGGCGAGCAGGCGCAGAGGAATCGGCGCCGACGTCGAATCGCCGCTCAATATTCGATTGGAGGCTCGATTGGATGCATCAATTCGATCGACGCCGTCGGGCCGTCCATGACGCGATTGAAGCCGAGCATTCCCTGCTCGAAGTATGCCTCTTGCTTCTCGATGTCACGGCTGTCGACGAGAACGGATGTTTCTCTGTTGCCAACGAGCTTTTGGCGCGCGTCCACGTCCATGACGTAGCGCAGGAGTGTCCCGAACTTTGGTTCATAAGGGCGAATAAATCCCTTCACAATGAAGCCATGCCAAATGAAGTTGCCCCAGCTTCGATAGTTGTAAGGCGACGCCAACACGCGCGCCAAAGGTCGATTGTCGGCTTCCGCGATACGAAGACGCTCGGCGATAAGGTATTTGTGGAGTCCGTTTCCTTCAAATCCGGGCCGCACGATGCCGTTCATAAGCAACGCGTGGTGGCGCTGAACGCGTCGACCGGGAATGCCAAGCCACGGCTCGCCAAGCCGATTCCCATCTGGAAGGGTGACATTCGTAAACCCGATCAGTTGTCCGCCATCGAAAATGCCGACACTCATTCCCTCTAAGCCAAGATGATCTCGAATGAAGCTCTCGTCATCGTCCTCCGGATAAAGAAATTGGCGGTTCGGCAGGGCGGCAAAGACGACCTCACGGAGATCCATGATTGCGGTGAAGTCGGCCTTGGTCAGAACTCGCGCCTCCCCGCATGGTGGTTGGAGCGGCGCGTAGTTGGATAGTTTGCTTTTGGTCATCGTCAGCTCCATAGAAGTCTCCGTCGAGAGGCCGAAAGTATTCCGACTTTGATCTAGCGGTTGTTCATCCACACGCGGTGAAAGAACTCGCGATAGGTCGGTTCAACGTATTGATGCTTTCCGACATTCTGGTCGAATAGATCCGGTAGTGCCTCCATTGGAAGTCCGGGAGCAAGATGATGCTCCACATGGTAGTTGTTACCGTTGGTGAACCAGGTCAGAAACAGATTCGACTTGATGGAGCGCGTATTGGCGAAAACGTCAGTCGTTGTCATGTCGCAAAGATAGTGCTCGGGCATCTCGATCAGGGCATGAACCGGCGTCGCTACCAACGCGAAAGAAGCCGCCCAAGCGATAAGCGGGCGCCATTCGTGGAGCCAGAGCCCAAGGATTAGAAGCGCGCAGATCGCAGCTAGCATGAGAAGGTATTCAAATCGCATTCGATCGGAGGTCGCTTTGCTCTCACCATCGAACGGCTTGTTGCGTAGCGCCGTTAATGCGCTCCTGGCGAAGGTGACATAGTGCTGCAACATCAAAAGTCGCAAGGCCACCTGATATATGGTCAGCGGTTTTCCACCGTACTGATCCCCATAGTCGAAGAACTCTTTGTTGTCCGGCGTACCCAACAACCGGTGATGACGAAGATGACTAGCCCTGTATCCCGAATATGAAACCAGCATCGGCAGCCCAAGCAGGACGCCGACCAGATGGTTGATGCGTGCGTTTCGGTAGCCTAAGCCATGCAGAACTTGGTGTTGAAGCTCCACCGCGTGGGCTTGCCAAAGGCCAAGAAGGATTATGCCCACGACGACGAAGGCGGTGCTGTGCCAGCTCGCAAGATAGCCGCCGGCAACCGAGCCGATCGTCAAAATCGCCAGCTTCAAGGAGAACACAATATCGCTGGACCGAACTTTTTGCCTAAGCCCCAAATCAGCTTCGGCGGTCAGAGATTGCTGCATGGTAGTCTTGGTCCTTCCAAAGATCACGGGTATCGGCGATACATCTCATGATTGTTGAGCGAATCTAAGACACCTACAAGGCGTTTTCGTTTTTGTCGATCTTGACCGGCGAAGAAGTTGCTCATGTGCGTGGCGTGTAGAGTGGGGAACGGTTCAAGAATGCGTGAGTAGACTCCTCCGCTCAGGACGCCCTGTGCTCTAGGCAGCAAGCTGTGCTGCTAGCTTGTCATTCAGAAGGATGCGAAGATTTCGGCGTTGCTGCGAGGAACGTGGTGTCCGCTCCCGACGACAACATGATCGGACCATTGCCTATCGTTTGGTCACAGCGATTCTTCGGGCGGTGGAGAGATCCTGGCGTTCTGACCCGTGTTTGGTTCGGCTGGGGCAAGTGTGTCTTTGAAGATTTGACCACTGTGTTCGCAGGGGAAGCAAAATTGCAAAATCGTTCTCTTCCTCTCAATCTTGACGAACACGTCAGCGCAAGGCGCTCAATTGCACGTTCAACGCGTCGCCTAGCATATAAGATGTGGAGGTAAAATAAAAAACTTCGCGTTGTATTTAGAAAGTGATGTCTAGCGGCCGATCGAGGTGCGCGCTTCACTAACGCCTTCGTAGGCGCGCAGATAGACCTCCTCATATTTGACGCTGCGCCACAGCCGCTCGACGAACACGTTGTCCCGCCAGGCGCCGTGGCCGTCCATGCTGATGGCGATGCCGTTACCGGCGAGCACACCGGTGAACGGGGGATGCGAAGCTCAGGCCGCCGCCAGCAAGTTATTGATACGTCGGAAAGGCGAAGTCGTCCGCTATCTTTCTTGCCCGCTTCTCGTCGTTTGGCTTCAGCAGCTTCTGCACGATTTTGTTTGAAAAGAACCGCTGAATAATCCGCGTCAGCAAAATCCCCGTCTGCGACTTTACGTGAATCAACCGGACGAGTGTCGGGTTCAAGCGCTTTTGCGATGCTTCGGCGTAGGGACGCACAAGCCCTTCATAAGAAGCAAGGGCCGCCTTGTAATCCGCGCCGCGCTTGATCTCTCCCGCAAGGACATAAGCTCCGACGAGGGCTAAAGCGGTTCCCTCTCCCGTGAATGGCGTGGGGCAGTGCGCCGCATCGCCCAGCAGAACGAATCTACCCTTCGACCAGGTCGTCGCATGGACCTGGCTCATCGGTCCAAAATAGAAATCACGGACCGATCCCAATTCTTCGCTGATTCGATCTGCGACTGTACCCCGGCCTTTGAGGGCGCCCAGCAACAGTTCCCTTCTTGCCGTAGGATCGTCGGCGGCAACGTCGTCTTTCCCCCTGAGGAAAGTAATTAGAACCGTCGTCTCCTGGTCTTTGCCGGGCCGTAGGGCTATGAACGTCCCTCCTATGCCGTTAACTGTATAGGCCCAGTTGTCATCCTCCGGACGCCGGGGAATCTTGAAGAACGACATATATGCGCCGAGATAGCGAAGGTGAGTCTGCTCGGCAAGAACCAGTGCCCTTGTCGGCGAATTGAATCCCTCGGCGCAAATCACCAGCTCGAAGTCTTCAACTGACCCATCATTGAAGGTTACGGATATGCCTTGATCATCGTCTTCGAGGCTGCTTACGGCTAAGCCAAATCTGTACTCGCACATCCCACGGGTGGCGTCGAAAAGGACTTGGGCTAAGTCGCCGCGCAAAATTTCGTAATCGCTCGTCAGGCTGCCTACTGACCCCTTGGGAAAAGCAGCAATCTCGTTGCCCTCTGCATCCAGATATTTCTGACCTTGTTCACGGGTGTTTTTCTCTTCGATCGCTTCCGTCAAGCCCATCTTTGCGACGACATGCTGCCCCGCACCCTTGATATCGACATTCTGCCCGCCATCGCGCAGGGCTTTCGCTTTTTCGACTATAACGACGGAGTAGCCGTTTTTGCTCAGCCAGTAACCGCAGGTTGGGCCTGCCACACCAGCTCCGCAGATCAGGATTTTCCGTTCAGCTTTCACAGGCCACCCTCGTATATTGTCCGCGCCTCGCCGACCTCTACGACCACTTTCGGCATAAAGTGTGGGAACGACTGTTCGCGCTTCTCACTGCAATCCTACCGCACTGAGACGCAATCAGCAGCGGCTCTGCAATTATTCTAACCACCATCAAATTAGAACGAGTTGACGTTTCGCCTTCGCACCCGCTTTTGCTGCGGCCCGCCTTGACATCACTCTGCTTGCTCTAACGATAGGTAGCGGCACAATGCCGGCTCCTCGGCATTTGTGATGCAAAGCCGCTTGCGACGGGCACGGCGCTCGTCAAGATTACGGTGACAGCGCTGAACTGCACCCCTGAAGGGGTGCAGTCCAGCGCACTTAACTAGCGCGCCGCGCCTACAGCAAAAACTGACGTTGTCTTCATTTGAAGAAGACAGCAAGAGAACCGCGGGTTTCTGGGGCAGCATCGCAGCATCGCGGGAGCTGCTGAGCCTGGGGCATTTCCGCACCCCGTCTAACATGGCCGAATCTGCCTTCGCCCGACGATATGTCCTTATCTCCAGCCGCTGGACGAAGATAACGTTGGTGCGGGCAGCCGGAATCGAACCGGCACAGCTCTTGCGAGCCGAGGGATTTTAAGTCCCTTGCGTCTACCAATTCCGCCATGCCCGCATGATTGAGCTATAACGATTTTTCGGTGCGGAGGGCAACCCGTTGGACAGAAAAACCCTCCGGTTAGACACAGGTTCACCCGTTTGTTGTTCTTGCGGGCGCGATAGCGCACTGCTGTCGAAATTGGTCTGCCCGCGCAGGCCGACGTAGCGCGCCAGCAATCAAGCGCCAGGCAGTCGAACGCGTAGAGCTGCGCCTTGTCGTCGTGCCGGTTTGAGTGGCGAGCGTCGAAGTCCGATAGGTAGCGCCGTCCCCTGTTTGGAGTACGGGCTGCGCGTCGAATACACGTCAACGTGAAGCGGCCCGTTTACCACCTTACCGGCGGCAGGGTGGCTCTCGCCCGCAGGTTGTGGCAGAAGCCGCGCCGGAATGCGGGATTTGGAATGCAATGAAAGTGTTTGTTGTGGGCGTGGCTCTCCTCGCCCTGGTTACGTTTCTGGTGGCGATGGAGATCAGGGCTGCTAGCAAAGAGGACTGTACGCCAATCGAAATCGGGCACGTTCTAAAGACGGGGTGCTAGGGCTAGATCGGTACCGGCTGCGTCGACGATGCGCCGGGCTGTTTTCGGATCTGGCTGAATTTTAAGTCCCTTTCCGTCCACCAATTCCGCCATGCCCGCTTGATCCAACGAGATCAAACATTTAAGCCCCGTCCAGCCGTCTGGAATCGGCGCTTCGGCTGCATAGGGGGGCTTGCTTAAGCGAGCCGGCGGCACAAGGCAAAGCCTCAATCCGGACATCTGGCCCTGCTTTAGGCATTGTCAATTCACGAAGGACTATTTTGCGACCCATGCCTGCTTCGCCTTTCTCTTCCTCACGCGCGCCTTGCGCGGTTGCCGCGCTGGTCGTGGCCGGCTTCGCGCTATCAGGCTGCGCCGGCATGAGCGAGACGGTCGCACCCGCCTTTGCCGATCCCGCCAAATACGAATTGTACGACTGCAAGCAACTCGAGGCCGAGCGCAAAAAACTCGCCGAGCGCACCGCGGAGTTGCAGAGGCTGATGGACAAGGCCGAGACCGGGACCGGCGGCGCCGTCGTGTCTGAGCTCGCCTATCGCAACGATTACCTCGCGGTTCGCGGCTCGGCGCAGCTGGCCGAAGACGCCTGGCGCCGCAGCCGGTGCCGGGAAACGCCGCCCAACATGACGCCGGCGACCACCGCACCTCAGCGGCCGGACATCAAGCCCGCGCCGAAGCGCTAGCGTGCCGCGGCGTTCGCATCACGGACGCCAGCCGTAGATCCAGTCCTGCCGCGCCAGCATGCGCCCGGGTCCCAGCGCGCGGATCACCAGATCACGCGCGAGCGCGAAGGCACCGCCCAGATGATAGATGCGGCCCTGCTGCCGCGCGGTGCGCTGCACTTTCCTGACACGGGCCTGACGCGCCTGGCCATATCGCTGCAGTGCTGCGGAGACGCTGCCCGCGTCCTCGGCGTCCTCGAGGCTCAGATGCCGGGCGAGCACGGCGGCATCCTCGATCGCCATGCCGGCACCTTGCGCGGCAAACGGCAGCATCGCATGCACGGCATCGCCGAGCAGCGCGACCGGGCCCTTGCTCCAGGGGCATCCGTCGGGCACGCCGAACAACGCCCATTTGCGCCAGCTGTCGACGGTGGCCAGCATCATCCGCGCCGTCGGCGGCCAGCGCGGCGCGGCGAAGGCCTCCATCAGCTCGAAGGGATCGCCTGGCGTGCTCCAGCCAGGCCTGTTCCAGGTTCCCGGCAGCACCGCCACCACGTTGAGCTGGCGGCCGCCCGCGATGGGGTAAGCGACCAGATGCGCATTCGCGCCCATCCAGAGCTGCACCCGCCGCGCCGTAAAATCCTTCGGCAATTGCGTGGCATCCAGCGTGCCGCGCCAGGCGATCAGCCCGGCGAAGTGCGGCTGCACCTCGGGAAACAGATGCTGGCGCACCGTCGACCAGATGCCGTCGGCGCCGATCAGCGCGCTGGCGAGATCGCTGCGGCGGATGGTGCCGCTGCGATGCACGACCGTCAGTCCCTTGGCGTGAGGGGCGACATCCTCGAAGGTCGCGCCCAGCTTCAAATCGATATCGGGATGATCGGCGACAGCACCCGCGAGCGCCGATTGCAGGTCGGCGCGGTGCACGACCCAATAGGGGGCCCCGGCGCGCGCTGATGCCGCTTCGCCGAGCGGCATCCGCAACAGTTCGCCGCCGGCGCGCGCGCTCATGATCGAGACTGCTTCCGGGACCACGGCGCGCAGCTTGAGCCGGTCGGTGAGGCCAAGCTCGACCAGCACGCGGCTGGCATTGGGGGAGAGCTGCAGGCCGGCACCGACCTCCTCGAGCCGCTCGGCCTTTTCCAGCACGACGATGCGAAACCCGCGCTCAGCGAGCGCAAGCGCAGCCGTCAATCCTCCGATCCCGGCACCAGCAATGACGATCGTTCGCGGGAGGGCCACCCTGACCGAAGGAAGCGGTCAGGCCACCTTGTCCTTCAAGACGCATTCGGGCGGACGGGCTTCGCCCGCCTTCAGGTCGGCGGCGAAGCGGTACAGCGTCGAGCAGTACGGGCAGATGATCTCGTTGTCGTTGCCGAGGTCCAGGAACACGTGCGGATGGTCGAACGGAGGGTTGGCGCCGACGCACATGAACTCTTGCGAGCCGATCTCGATGACGGGGACACCGGCATCGTTATGGAAGTGCGGGACGACATGGTCGGACATCGTAGTTCATCCTGGAGTGGCAATGGCGGCAGACACAATCAGCAGTGACGCGCATATTATTGACGCGCGGACCATACTGTTGGGTGCAAGTGATTGCTAGCCCGACGGAACCGAAAGGTTCGCAATTGCCCCATGCTCATTTGCTCATGCAAATTCGACACAATCTTGTCGCTTCAGAGAAGCCCTTCTTTCGTCGGGGACGTTGTGTCGCAATTTGGGCATACTATCTGTCTCGGACATGCGAATTCGCGACGAAAGACCAACCATCAGGCGCAAAATGATTCTGCCAATGTCCAGGCTTTCAGCATGAAGTGGCTGCGAATCAGCTTCGCCTTGGCAGGAATTGCTGCATGCAGCCTCGTGCTCGCGCAGGTAGCACCGCATGCCCGGCAGGCCGGCGCTGTGCTCGCCGCGAGGGACGATCCCGCGGCCTTGTCCGAGCTCAAGCTTGATGAGGCCCTCGCGAGCAACGACCACCTGGTTCAGGACAATATCGAGGCTGCGCTGAGGGCTGGTGATGCCGATCTCGCCGACAGCTTTGTCGCGCTCGCGCGTGATCGCAACATCGCGCTGCCCGACGATGTGCTCAGCAGGGTCAGCGACGCGGTCAAGACCGAGAATTCCACCTCGCATTTCGCCAAGCGCTTCGCCACCGGTCTCGTCACCGGCAATGCCGATGATGTCGCCAGCCTGTCAGGGACGGTCGCCGGCGATCTTTTCGTGATCGGCGATATCAGGGACGTCGTGCGCGAGGGCAAGCATCTTGCGATGGGTGAGGATACCGATCGCCTGGTGCTCGGGCTTGCCACCGCAGGTCTTGCGGTCACCGCCGTGACCTACGTGTCCGCCGGCGGCGCCGCGCCCGTTCGTGCCGGGCTGACGCTGGTGAAGGATGCCCGCAAGGTCGGGCGGCTCGGCGAGGGTCTCGCCGCATGGGCCGGCCGGTCCGCGCGCGAAGTGGTCGACGCACCGTTGCTGCAGAACGCGGTCGCCAAGGGTTCGGTGTTCCGCCCGGGTGAGACCGTGAGCGCAATCAAGGCCGCATTCCGCGTCGAGAAGGCCGGTGCGCTGGTCCGGCTCGGCAAGGACGTCACGCGCGTCGTCGAGAAATCAGGGACGCGCGGCGCCATGGATAGCTTGCGCATTGCCGAAGGGCCCAAGGATGTCGCGCGCGCGGCGCGGCTGGCGGAAGCGCAGGGCGGCAAGACGCGCGCGATCATGAAGCTGCTGGGGCGTGGTGCATTGCTGCTCGTCGGCGGCGCGTTCGATCTGACGCTGTGGCTGTTCGGTGCCGCGCTGACGCTGTTCGGCCTAATATCCTCGATCAAGGCGACCACGGAGCGCCTGACGCAGGCATGGTGCGATCGCAGACGGGCCCGGCGGCTTCGCCGGGCGCAGATGGCAGCTGAGGCTGCTCTGGCCAGCGCGGTCCCGACCGCCTAAGATCGAACTTCCCCACCAACATTGTGGACCTGCTGATGCCGAGCTTTCACAACGGCGCCGTTGAAATTGCCTATCTCGACGAAGGCGAGGGCGAGCCGATCATCCTGGTGCACGGCTTTGCCTCCAGCAAGAATGTGAACTGGGTTTATCCGACCTGGGTCTCGGAGCTGCGCAAGAACGGCCGCCGCGTCATTGCGCTGGACAATCGCGGCCATGGCGAGAGCGTCAAGCTCTACGATCCCGCGCAATATTCGATCCCCACCATGGCCAGCGACGTGCTGGCGCTGATGGATCATCTCGCCATCCCGCAGGCCGACATCATGGGCTATTCGATGGGCGGGCGGATGACGGCCTGGCTCGGCCTCAACGAGCCGCAGCGCCTGCGCTCGGCGATCCTCGGCGGCATCGGCATCGGCGGCCTGATCGAGGGCACAGGTCCTGGCGAGAACGTCGCCAAGGCGCTGGAAGCGCCCTCGCTCGACGACGTCAGCGATCCCGTCGGCCGCACCTTTCGTGCGTTTGCGGACCAGACCCGCTCCGACCGTGTGGCGCTGGCCGCCTGCCTGCGTGGCACGCGCGATCTCATGACCCGCGACGAGGCCGCGCGCATCGATGTGCCCGTGCTGATCGCGGTCGGCTCGGCCGATGACGTTGCGGGTTCGGCCAGCGCGTTAGGTGCGATCATCCCGGGATCGGAAGTGCTTGATATTCCCGGCCGCGATCACATGCGCGCGGTCGGTGACAAGGTCTACAAGACAGGCGTTTTGGATTTCCTGTCGCGCCGCGGCTGAGGCGATCGCGTCGTTGCCCCGGTGACGCCGGCGCGTCACACTGCTGCGTCGCTGAACGCGGCGGGAAGCGTTTTGAGGAACGACATGACGCGCTGTGTGCGCAGGGGCGGGCGGCGGTCGGAGGTGCGCAGCATCCATAGCGGTTCCCCAGACGCGCGCCAGGGCGCAAGCACTTCGACCAGGCGGCCGGCGCGAAGGTCTTCGCTGACGAGCCACGCTGGTCCCCAGCCGATCCCAAACCCATCCGCGATCAAGGCAAGCGAAGCGTGCGCGTCGTCGCAAATGTGCTTGGGCTTGGGCGTGACGCGAATGGGTGCTTTGCCGCGCGGGTCGGCAAAGCGCCAGGTCAGGATCTGACCGCTCGCAGGATTGCGGAAGCCGACGTGGACGTGGGCGGACAGCTCGTAAGGAGTCGCCGGCGCGCCGCGCGCGTTCAAATAGGCCGGCGAGGCACAGGCGATCCATGAGAAGGTGCAAAGCCGCCGCGCCTGATGGCCGGGCGCGCGGTCGAGGGGCCCTGAGCGGATCGCGACGTCGACACCTTCCGCCGCGAGATCGAGAATCTCGTTGCGGAATTTGACCTCGATCTCGATTTCCGGCCGTTCCCGCAGGAACGCGGGCAGTCGCGGCAGGATGCAGGCGCGCGCGAACGAGGCGGGCGCGGTCACGCGCACCCGTCCGCCATCGTCGCGCGCGACTTCGCCGAGCGCGGATTGGACACGGGCGAGACTTTCGGCCAGCCCGCGTCCCGCCGCCATCAGCCTGTCGCCCTCTTCGGTCAGCGCCAACGAATGGGTGGAGCGATGCAAAAGCCGCAAGCCGCGAGCCTTCTCGAAGCGGGCCACCGCCTTGGACATCGCCGAGGTGGTCGTTCCCGCCCGCCGCGCGGCTTCGGCGAAGGAGCCCGCCTCGACGACGCGGACGAAGGCGAGGAGACGCGAGACGTCGGGAGGCAAGGTCGTTGTGGACATGTAGTCCACATAATCATGGCTACGCGGTCACTACAAGAGTCCTTCCCGGACCGCTAGATACGGAGCGTCAGCGCGCATTCTGCAGCGCTCAAAACGCGGGAAGTCCCATGAACCTCGTCGAAATCACTCTGCAAGCCCTTGACGAAGCCGAGCGCGCGATTCCACCCGGCCAGCCGGTTTATATGCTCAATCTGCTGCGCTACCGCGTGCATGCGCGGTACGAGGACGGCTTCGACGCCGCGCCCTGCTCGGGCCGTGAAGCCCTTCATGAACGCTATAGGCCGGCATTTCGCCGTCTCGCGGCCGGCAAGCCGCTCGTGCGGATGTTCGCCGGGCCGGTCCTGGCGAGCCTTGTCGGCTCGTCAGGCGAACGTTGGGACGAAGCGGCGCTCAATGAGTACGGCGATTTCGCCACCTTCCGCTCGATCGTCGATAACGAGACTTACCGGCGCGAAGTCGCCCCGCATCGGCACGCGGCGCTCGAGGATTTCCGGCTGTTCGCGCTCGTCAAAGCGATGTGATCGCATCGAGGCAAGGCTCGTCATCCTTCGTTGCGCGCCGGCTCCTCGCCCAGCCGCCGCGCCAGCGCCATCAGCACCACGAAGGTCGCAAGCCACACCATGCGCGCGCCGTAGCGGTCGTGTGGTCCCGAGATCACGCCGCAGATGAAGGCATTGCCGAGCAGGGCCAGCGTCACGGTCGCCGCCAGCAGCGTCAGGTCGTCGAGCCGGCGATAAGCGAGCGCGTGTCCCAGCAGCACGAGCAGCCCCAGCATCGAAACCAGCGCGACGGGCACGTGCAGCCGGTTGATGGTGTTGAAATCGAGCTCCCAGTTCTGCTGGCGCGCCGCGCGCATCGGCGCGACCTGCGCCGGGATATAGCGCTCGATGATGCCGTAGGTGTGCGGAATCCAGACACTGGCGCCTTCGCCGGTCGCGACATGCAGCAATTGCCGGCCCATCGCCCGCAGCGCGGCGCCTAGCTGCCAGGCCGGATAGTCGGCGAGCGATCGCTCGACGATGGTGCCCATCTCGTCGCCCAGGCCGTCGAAGCGGCCGAGCGTGTTGAACATGCTCTTGCCCCACAGGAATTCGTCGGCCGTCGCCGGCAATTCGTTGCGATAGGGGCAGAGCTTGAAGTGTTCGCGCGGGCAATGATCGCCAAGGAAGCGCGCAACGATGCCATCCTGCATCATGCGGCCGAAGGCGACGCCAGTGCCGCCGGGCGTCCAGGCCCATTTGCCTGATAGCGCGTGGTTAGCCGCGATCAGCATCATCCCGCCCGCGACGATGGTCAGGCTCGCCCGGGCAAGACCTGACATCGGCAGACGCGGCCCAAGCCACGGCCGCACCATCCAGCCGACGGCGCAGAGCCCGAGCAGCACGCCGAGCGTGGCGCTATGGGTTGCGGCCGCAAAAGCGGTGAAGACGAACAGCGCGGCCTTCTCGAACCCCGAGATGCGACTGCCGCCGACGATCAGCAGAAACAGCGACAGCACCGACAGCCCGGCGAAGATGTCGGTGAGCAGCATGCTGGCGAGCCAGGGCAACGCCGTCGACACGATCAGCAGCAGGCTGATGGCGACGAAGCGGGCCGTCTGCATCATCGAGAGGACGCGCAAGGTGAGCTGCAACAGCCACATCGTGACCAGCGACTGGACCGCGAGGTTGATCCAGAATCCGAAAGCCTCGCCATAGTGCAGATAGAGGCCGAACACGGTGGACCGGCTCGGCACCAGATAGCCTTCGTACCAGCGCGCCAGATAGCCCCCGGTATCCCATTGCAACAGCGGATAGCCGTTCCAGATCGCCGGCGCGATCATGAGCAGGGGCAGAGCCACCGCCGCCAGCCGCAGCCAAAGCGTAGGCGCGGCGCGCGCGCGCGATTGTTCGGTGATGATGCTCAAAACGGCTCCGTGGTCGTCATGACCATGCCCGCGATGAGGGTCGGGACGAAATTCACCAATAGTTTGACGCGACCCGGCTTGAATTTGGCAAGACTCTGACCATTTCAAGCCGACCTTGCGGTCTGGGGGCACCAGAAGAATCTGTTGTGTTTCAATGCGTTGGCGTGCTTCCGCAAAGCAAGGCGCAGTTCACTCTCAGGCAAGCCCGTCAGGACTTTGTCGCCTACACTGTGCTATAAGGCCACCGAGACCAGCCTATCCGAAGAGCAAATCCCAAAGAGAAAATCATGGCAGTGCATCAGGTCAATCCGGGAGGAAAGCTCGCGTCGCTCGATCCGATCTGGGACCGGATCCGTGGCGAGGCAGAGGACATCGTCCACCGCGAGCCCGAGCTTGCGACCTTCATCTACTCGACCGTGCTGCATCACAGCCGTCTCGAGGATTCCGTGATCCACCGTCTCGCCGACCGGCTCGATCATTCGGCGCTGTCGGGCGACCTGGTGCGCCAGACCTATGACGAGGCCCTGCGCGAGGACCCTGATTTGGGCAACGCCTTCCGCGCCGATCTCGTCGCCGTCTACGACCGTGATCCCGCGACCTCGCGCTTCATCGATCCCTTGCTCTACTTCAAGGGCTTTCATGCGATCCAGACCCATCGCCTGGCGCACTGGCTCTATCTGAAGGGCCGCAAGGACTTTGCATATTATCTGCAGAGCCGCGCCTCCGCGGTGTTCCAGACCGACATCAATCCCGCCGCGCGCATCGGCCGCGGCATCTTCCTCGACCATGCCACCGGCTTCGTCTGCGGCGAGACCGCTGTGATCGAGGACGACGTCTCGATCCTGCACGGCGTCACGCTCGGCGGCACCGGCAAGGAGAACGAGGATCGCCATCCGAAGATTCGTCATGGCGTGCTGATCGGCGCCGGCGCAAAAATCCTCGGCAATATCGAGATCGGCCATTGCGCGCGCATTGCGGCAGGCTCGGTCGTGGTCAAGCCCGTGCCGCACAACGTCACGGTCGCCGGCGTGCCGGCCAAGATCGTCGGCGAGGCCGGCTGCGCCGAGCCGTCGCGCACCATGGACCAGATGATCAACGCGATGGGACTTTAAGCCTGCGTTTCCCAAGGGCCGGATTTGCCGGCCCTTTCGTCCCCAAATTCTTTGGCAATTCATGCTGGCGGTTCGCCGCGTCTCGTCCTAAAACGCGGCCGACCAATTTCGATCGGAGACTTGCCGTGGACGTCAAAGAAGTCAGAAAGCTGGACGCGTATCTGAAGCGCGTATTCGGCAATCCCAAGATCCGCGTCGTGCCGCGGCCGAAGAAGGACGATTCCGCCGAGGTCTATATCGGCGAGGAGTTCATCGGCGTCCTCTTCGTCGACGACGAGGACGATGATCGCTCGTTCCAGTTCCAGATGGCGATCCTCGAGGACGATCTGGTCGACCAGGAATAGTTGGTACGCCGAGATTGCGCGCGAAGCGGAGTTTTAGCCGCGCGCGGCGTTCTCTCGTGTCCCGGACGCACTGCAACGCTTTTTAGCATTGCAGTGCAGATCCGGGACCCAGAAGCCACACAGCGCACCTCTGCAACATGGGCCCCGGCTCTGCAGCGCACCGTCGAAGAGACGCTGCGCTGCGTCCGGGGCACGCATTGAAGATCGAGGCGCGCTCTTTCCACACCATCAGCGTTACGGCCGCATAACTCTATTTCTTCGTAAGCACGCGCAGCCGCGCAATTGCATCGGCAACCACGACGCCCTCCGCATCGATGAGATCGGCCTGCACGACCATCTCGCGATCCATCCGTTCGATGATCCGGGCACGCGCCGTCATGGGGCCAACCGCTGCGGGCTTAAGGAAACGCGTATCGAGGCTCGTGGTCACGACTGTCAGATCGGGTGTGAGTGCCGCCAAGGCGCAAATCCCCGTGGCCGAGTCCAGCATCGCCGCGAGGAAGCCGCCTTGGATTGTCCCATGCCTGTTGGTGAACGCGCTCTGAGCCTGGAAGCGGATCAGCGCTCGCCCGCTCTCGTCGAAGCCGAGCCACTCGCGCCCCAGCAACTGCGCACCGGGCGGGAGGTTTGCCGTCGCATCGCTCACATCGTTCACCCCGACGTTTTCCTGAAAAGTGAAGGTACCAAGCAGTCGATCCGGCGCAAGGTCTGGCCGCGCTTTGCTATCGGCAACAATCTGTGGGTAGGGCACGTGATCGCGCGCATCTGGCATGGGGGTGTTTTTGCCATTTGGTTGCAGCGCCCCCCGCCGTTCGGCGCGTTGCAAACATGGCGATCACGGACCGTTCACCGCCTTTGTGACGCGCTCCACTGCCTTTTGACCATCTCGGTCGGAGGGAGCCAATTCGGAGAACGTTCTGAAATCCGCCAACGCGCGTGGCGGATCGTTCTTCCGCTCCCATGATATGCCGCGGTTATAGAATGCGATCGCGAAGTTTGGATTGAGCCGTATCGCCTGGTTCGCATCTTCGATGGCGCGGTCGTATTCGCCCTTGGCGTTGTAGGCGGCACCGCGGTTGTTGAACGCTTCGAAATGGCCCGGATCAAGCCGGATCGCCTGGTTGAAATCTTCGATGGCGCGGTCGAATTCGCATTTGGCGTTATAGATGTTGCCGCGGTTGTTGAACGCGCTTGCGTAGTTCGGATTGAGGCGGATCGCCTCGCTGTAATCCGCGATGGCGTCGTCGTATCGGCCTTTGCTTTTGTAGGCGATGCCGCGGTTGTAGAACATATCCGCGCGGTTCGGCTTGAGCCGGATTGCCTGGTTGTAGTCCTCGATGGCGCTGTCGTGATCGCCTTCGACGTCATAGGCGATGCCGCGGTTGTAGAACGCATCTGCGTGTTTCGGGTTGAGCCGGATCGCCTGGCTGTAGTCCTCGATAGCGCGGTCGCGCTGGCCCATGTTGCCATAGGTATTGCCGCGGTTGTTGAACGCGTGTGCATAGTTCGGATTGAGCCGGATCGATTGGTCGTAATCCTCGATGGCGCGGTCGTATTGGCCTTTGGCAAAATAGGCGTTGCCGTGGTTGAAGAACGCCAATGCGTAGTTCGGATCGAGCCCGATGGCCTGGTTGCAATCTGCAAGGGCCTTGTCGCTTTCTTGCTTTCCGTTCCACTCGGAGCAACGATTGTTGAAAAGGGCGGCAAGCTGACGACCGCTGTATTGACCGGAATCGATCGCTCGCGAACACGCGGCTATTGCCTCTTCGCCAGATGCCCTTCCACATGTATTCACATCGTCGGCCGCGGCTGGCGTCGCCGCCAACCAAAAGGCCAGAGCCGCCAGCGCGGACAAGGCGACCGCCAGACCCAGCAGCACTACCCTCAACGTCGACATGGCAACCCCCCGGACAATTTGCCCTGTTTGTCGTCGTTCCCAAGCAGGAGGTTCAGGCCGGCCGACGAACTGCCGCCCGGGCGCGTAGCAACCCGCAGCATTGCAGTGCAAAGCCGGGACCCAGAAGCCGCACAACGGATCTCTGCAACAAGGCCCCGGCTCTGCAGCGCACCTTCGAAGGGACGCTGCGCGGCGTCCGGGGCCCGAGATCGCGTTTTGGGCACAGCTGCATCAGCATCGTCATTGCTTCGCGGAGCCTGTCATCGGGCCGCGCTTCGCGCGGACCCGTTGGCTCGCAATGACGGACGATGGACCTGAGGTCGCCTGCCGTCGGGTGGTGAGCCGCGGGGTGCTCTTATCGCTCGGCCTCAGTTGCAGACTTCGAAGTTGGTCGCGGTGGCGCTGCCGCCCCCATACCCGCGCGCAAATTCGAGTCGACAACCCGGCCGAACCGGACGGCAGCCGGCTTGGCTGCAAACCATTTGCCCTGTCGCCTGTGGCTTCGCGGGCGCGGCCTCGCTCTTCTTTCTCTGATCGTCGCGCGGCTTGGCATCTTCGCGGGTCGCGACGGGCTTCTTGTCCTGCACCTTCTCGCATTCATTGTCGTCATTGATGCGGAAGCCGGCGCGGCAGGTGATCTTCACGCAGGCATCGCCATCGGCCTTGAAGCCGTGGTCGCAGACCAGCGGGCAGACCCGGCCCGGCTTGGCCTTGATGGCGTCGAGCGCCTCGATGTTTGCGAGCTTGGTGTCGAGCTTCGTCCCCGCATATTTGTTGAACAGCGTCAGCGAGCGTTGCGATGACGCATTCCAGTCGCCGTCTGCGTTGCTCGCGAAACATCCGACGCGCCGGAGCTCTGACTGCACCAGTTTGGCGGTTTCTTGCGGCGAGAGAGAGGAGGGCGATTGGGTTGGGACGATGGCTGCGACCTTCTGCTCGCCTTGCGTCTTCTCAGCCGTCTGTTTGGCCAGCTCGGCCGCTGCCTTGTCGTTCGCGATCTTGTCGGCGAGCGCCTTCTCCGCGGCCTGCTTGTCGGCCAGCGCCTTGGCCACGGCGGCCTCGGCATCCTTCCGGCGCTGCTCGGCCGCGAGCGCCTTGGCTTCCTCGACCTGCTTGGCCTTTTCAGCGGCAATTCGGGCATTCTCTGCGGCTTTGGCGGTGGCCGCCGCCTTCTCCTGCTCAGCCTTATTGGCGCGCTCAGCCGCAAGGCGCGCCTTTTCGTCTTCCGCCTGGCGCGCTTTCGCCGCTGCGGCTGCGCGGGCCTCTTCGGCAGCGACGTTCTTCAGTTGCGCACGCGCAAGGCCGGCATAGAAGCCGTCGGGATAGGCCTGCAAAAATGCTTCCCATGCGTCGCGGTTTCCGGCCTGCAGCGCCAGCTCGTAGTCCCGGCGGATGCTGTCCTGAGGGTTGGCTTGCGGGCCCTGGGGCGCAGTGACCACAGGCTTCGCCGGAACGAGCGAAACGTCGTCGCCGCCGAGCGAGCCATAGACAAAGGGCTCCTGCTTGTTTCCGGTGGCCTTGAGCACGTCGTCACGGACGAATCGAAAGGCCTTGCCCAGATCGAGGCCCGGCGTCGGCAGGCGTTCGACCAGCGCGGTGGCAAACGGGCTGTTCTTGCTATCGCCGTCCGAAGCAGTCGAGCCTGCCTTCGCCGCGAAGGCGATCATGGTGTTCGGGCTGGTCGGCTCGACCTTGGCAAGGCCGCGGCCGATCGCGCGCGAGGCGATCGTGCGCTTCATCGTCTTGGCGAACGGGTTGTCGCGGCAGGCATCAAGTATGACGAGGCGCAGTTGCTTGGCAGGCTCGATGGCAAACAGCACCCGGTCGAGCGGGAACGCCTCGTCGAGAACGTCGGTATCGGTCTCCAAGGCAGCATCGGTCGGGATCAGATAGTTGGTGCCATCGAGCTCGATGCCGTGACCCGCGTAGTAGACCACCGCGACGTCGGCCGCGCGGGCCTTGCTGCCGAACTCGCGCAGCGCCTTGCGCATGTCGACCACGTTCAGGTCGAGCTTGACGTCGACGGCGTCGAAGCCGGCCTTCTTGAACATGTCGCCGACCAGAGCGGCATCGTTCGCAGGATTCGCGAGCCTCGCCACGTTCTTGTAGGCCGAGTTGCCGATGACCAGCGCGACGCGCTTCTCGGCGTGCGCCGAGCTGCCCCCGAGCCAGGCAGCGAGGATGACCAAACCAAGAAACCGAAGCGCGCCCATTGCAGCCCTCGTTCTCAATTGCAGACCTCACCCGTATAAGTACCCTTAGCGACGCCAGCGGCCCCGCCGTCCGGCACTACGAGCCGACAACCCGGCCGGACGGGGCGGCAGCCCAGGTTGTTACAATAGATTTGGCCGCTCGCTCGCGGGTTCGACGGTGGGGACTCCACCTTCGTCTTGTCGCCGTCCCTCGACTTCGCCTCCTCTCGCGTGGCGACCGGCTTCTTGTCCTGTATCCTCTCGCATTCATTGTCATCGTTGACGCGATAGCCGGCGCGGCAGGCAATCTTGACGCAAGCATCGCCGTCAGCCTTGAAGCCGTGATCGCACACCAGCGGGCAGACTCGGCCCGGCTTGGCCTTGATTGCGTCGAGCGCGTCGAAGCTTGCGAGCTTGGCGTCGAACTTCGTTCCCGCATATTTGTTGAACAGCGTCAGCGAGCGTTGCGATGACGCGTTCCAGTCGCCGTCGGCCGCGGTTGCCAGACAGCCGACACGGCGGAGTTCGGACTGAACCAGCTTCGCGGTCTCTTGTGGAGAGAGGCTCGACGGGGAAGAGGTCGGAGCAACGGCGGCAACTTTCTGCTCGCTTTCCCGTGCTTTCGCGTCCGCAGCCTGCTTCGCTGCCAGTTCTGCGGTCGCCTTGTCGTTCGCGATCTTGTCGGCGAGCGCCTTCTCGGCGGCTTGCTTGTCCGCCAGCGCCTTCGCCACGGCCGCTTCGGCATCCTTTCTGCGTTGTTCTGCTGCGGCCGCCTTGGCCTCCTCGATTTGCTTGGCCTTTTCGGCCGCGGCCTTGGCGTCCTCGGCAGCTTTGGCGGCTGCTGCTGCCTTCTCCTGTTCGGCTTTCTTGGCCCGCTCGGCGACAAGCCGAGACTTCTCGTCCTCGGCTTGCCTGGCCTTTTCCGCGGCGGCGGCCCGGGTTTCTTCGGCGACAATCTTGCTCAATTGGCCCTTGGCAAGGTCGGTGTAGAAGCCGCTTGGGTAACGGTTGATGAAGGAGGACCATACGTCGCGGGTGCCGATCTGAAGGGCCAGTTCGTAGTCGCGCCGGATTTCGCCGTCGGGATTTGCCTGCGGTCCAGCCGCGGCCGGCTTGGCCGGAATCAGCGCTACGTCATCGCCACCGAGCGAACCATAGACAAAGGGTTCCTGCTTGTTGCCGGTGGCCTTGAGCACGTCGTCGCGGACGAAACGGAACGCCTTGCCGAGGTCGAGCCCCGGCGTCGGCAGGCGTTCGACCAGCGCGGTGGCAAACGGGCTGTTCTTGCTATCGCCGTCCGAGGCGGTTGAGCCGGCCTTGGCCGCGAAGGCGATCATGGTGTTCGGGCTGGTCGGCTCGACCTTGGCAAGACCGCGCCCGATCGCGCGCGAGGCAACCGTGCGCTTCATCGTCTTGGCGAACGGATTGTCGCGACAGGCATCCAGGATGACGAGCCGGAGCTGCTTGGCCGGCTCCACGGCGAACAGCGCGCGGTCGAGCGCGACGGTCTCGTCGAGCACGTCGCCGTCGGTTTCCAGCACGGCATCAGTGGGGATCAGGTAGTTGGTGCCGTCGAGCTCAATGCCGTGCCCGGCATAGTAGATGACCGCAACGTCGGCATCGCGGGTTCGGCCCGCAAACTCACGCAACGACCGGCGCATGTCGCCGGCGTTGAGGTCGAGCCTGACATCGACATTGTCGAAGCCGGCCGTCTTGAACATGCCGCCGACCAGGGTGGCGTCGTTCACCGGATTGGCGAGCCGCGGGGCGCTCTTGTAGGCGGAATTGCCGATCACCAGCGCGACGCGTTTTTCGGCGGCCAGCGCAGAGCCGGTCCCAAGCGAGGTCGCAAGCCAAGCCGCAACAATTAACCAACCAAACAGCCGAAGCTGCATTCCAGCCCCCGAATGCAATAAGTCTCAGACTATCCGTAGAATGGCCGGATGCAATTTGTTGTCTGTGACATCGGTCACATTTCAGGCCACCGCGCCATCCAAATCAATTTCTCCATGAGGCCATCATGGCCTATTTCGGCCGAGGAGTCAACAGAAATTTCTAAAAAGGCGAATTTTTGAAAACCAGAAACAACCGCAGGGGCGCTTGGCTACTGTGCATGGGGTTGTTTTCGATTTTTGCTCGCTCCGTTCTCAGCCCTTCGGTCCGCGCAGCTGCGCGGTCAGCTTGTCCATCGCTTCCGCAACGCCCCGCCATTGCGACAGCCAGCTGCGCGGAAAGCGGAAGGTGAGGTCGGCGCCGTCGACACGGCGCTCGGACAGGCACATGCCGGGCGTGGCTGCATCGCGCATGCAGCGCGCGGTGAGCGCGGGTGAGCTGGCGGAATACAGGTCCTCACCGCCATAGGACGTGTCGCCGCGGAAGGAGCGCATCGTCAATCCGTCGTCCGGCACCGTTGCGGCCTGTTCGAGATAGCGCGGATAGATCGTCGTCGTCCGCTGCTCGGGCGAGAGCGCATCGTGATGCGCCGCGATCGACAGGAAGATGCGGTCGATCGGCTGCATCGCCGTGTCGACGGTATCCGCGGTGACATGCGTCGGCCCGCTCGGTGCCTCCAGCGAGGGATAGAGGAAGTCGAGGTCGATGCGCTCCTGCGGTCCGGAGTGCCGCTGGATCTTCATCCGGATCGCGGAGACCGGCAGGTTGAACAGCGTGCCGCCGACGCTGACGGGCAGCTTGTCCGGCGCGTCAGTGCCGCCCGTGCTCCAGGTCGGCCACAACAGATAGGCCACCAGCCCGACCGCGCTCGCGGCGAACGCACCGGTGAGCGCGAGGGGGACGAGATGGGTCCGGGCACGCGCCTTGGCACTCATCTTGGCGCTCATCTTGGCATTCGTCCTGGAAGAGCGAGGGGAGGTTGCCGAAAACACCGTCATGAGGTCGCGCAAATGGATCCGGGGCCGGTCGGCCGATGGCCGACGAATCACCGGCGAATATGCCACGTGGCGGCGATTTCGCGGAAGGCTCCGGGCTGCCGGGGGCTCTGCGCAGGGCGGGCGGCGGCGTTAACCTTCGCTTAAGGATAATGTAGCGTTAACCGGCACTATTTGTCACAGGAAGGCTCCTCGCGTTGCGTATGGGCGGACTGTTCCGATGACACCTGAAGCTCTCAACACCTTCTTCTCGATCTGCATCGGCTTTGCGCTCGCGGGTGCGCTCGCCAATGGTTACCAGGCGCTGTCGCAGCGCCCCGCAGGCTTCGGATTGCTGCAGGAGGGCGTGGCGCCGACGACGTTTGCGGCCGTGCCGTTCCTGGTGTTCGCGGCGCCCTTCATCATCATGCGCAATACGCTGCGCGGCATGCGGCTCGAAAGCCGCCGCTTCGAGTTCGTGATGATGGCGACCATCATTGCCTGCTTCTGGAGCATGATGAGCGGCACCTTCTTCCTGATGACGCTGCGCGCGACCGGCGTCATCGGCTGACGGCTTGCAGGGCTGCGCGGCCGCCCTTTGCCTCCGCGGCGTCGTTTCGCTATGGCTTGGGCCAGCGTGACAGGAGACCTCCATGGCGATCTACGAGCTCGACGGGCAGGCGCCCGATCTTCCTTCCGACGGCAACTATTTCATCGCGGAAACCGCGACCGTGATCGGCAAGGTGCGCCTGAAGCCGGGCGCGAGCGTCTGGTTCGGCGCGGTGCTGCGCGGCGACAATGAGTGGATCGAGATCGGCGAGGGCGCCAATGTGCAGGACGGCTCGACCTGCCACACCGACCTCGGCTTTCCGCTTGTCATCGGCAGGAACTGCACCGTCGGGCACAACGTCATCCTGCACGGCTGCACCGTCGAGGAGGGCGCGCTGATCGGCATGGGATCGATCGTCATGAACGGCGCGAAGATCGGCCGCAACAGCATCGTCGGCGCCGGCTCTGTCATCACAGAGGGCAAGGAGTTCCCCGAACGCTCGCTGATCATCGGCTCGCCCGCGCGCGTCATCCGCACGCTCGATGATGCCCAGGTGCAGAAGATGGGCAGCGCCGCAAGGTTCTATGTCGCCAACGGCCCGCGCTTCCAGAAGGGCCTGAAGCGGATCGGCTGATACGGGCTTCGGATCGCCGGAGAGGACGCGCATATCTTTGTGACTATGGTCGAGGATCTCGGCAACGAGATGGGCGCCGCCGCTTAGCAGCCGTCCGGAGGAGCGTCAGTTTCCCTCGGATTCCCGCGCTTCGATTGTGCCGGCGACCTTCTCATGCCCGGCCGCCCACAAGGCGTGCTCGTCACTGCCGTCTGTGTAAGGGTTGGCTTCGGCCGGAATGTTTTCGCGCGCCGCGCGCTCGCCTTCTGCAAAGGGATCGCGATCCGTCATCATGATTTTGCCTCTCACAGTTTCGCGCGCTGCCACCTTGGTCGCTGCGCGGTCGAGTTTCAAGCTGATGTGACGGGATTTGTTCCGGAACCTGTTTTTGCTGCAACCGTTGATCGGGCAGGGAGATTTTCCAATGACCCAGCCGTCCGCAAGCGCTTCGATCAAGATCTTGATCGTCGTCATCATCGGCCTCGCCGTAATGCCCGCTGTCTCGTTCGCACAGACCACCGGCGGTGCGACCGGATCGACCGGCGGTGTCGCCAATGCGCCGGCGCCGCCGCCCGGCACCAACAGTCTGGGTACGGCGCAATCCTCCGGCGCGAACACCGCGCCGGGTGTCACCACCGGCGCAGCCTCGGGCACGAACCCCGACGCCGATGCCACGGTACGCGCCGAGAACCGCCTGCTCGACAAGAAGATGAAGAGCATCTGCCGCGGCTGCTGACGCTCGCGCGGAAGTGAGCCGGTCCTCCTGTCGTCAGCGATCAAGTGACATTAGCTTGCTCCTGATTTGCTGTGTGGAGCGTTTCCACGCGGAGGGTGAGTTGATGTTGCGCAAGTTGATCGTGGCCGCACTGGCCCTCGCGGCGGTTGGTCTCGCAGCGCCCCAGGCGGCGCAGGCACGGGGTGGCGGCTGGGGCCATGGTTGGCACGGCGGCGGCTTCTGGCCGGGTGTGGCGATCGGCGCCGGCATTGCGGGTGCCGGCTATCACAGCGCTTTTGGCTATGGCTACCCGTACTATGGCGAATATTATGGCGTCGGCTACGAGGACTACGCTGCGCAGTGCTACCTGGTGCGGCAGCGGGTCATGACGCAATGGGGCTGGCGCGTCCGCCGTGTTCAAGTTTGTGAATAGAAGCAACTGTCATGAGGGCGGTGCCTGGCCGAGGCGCCAAAATACTCGGCATCAAAAAACAAGGCCGTTGACGCAGTATACCGTCAACGACCTTGCCAGCCCCGGATATTGAAATCGGCTCACGCCATCCGGTAGAGCCGAACATGGCCCGGAATCACACCGACAAATGTGATCCATTTCACATCCGGCGAAAATAAAGGGTCGTGACCCGGGATCTAATCAGCCCCTCGCGCGTTTGCGGGCGCTGGCATGGACGCGGTGGGGCGCCGGTTTCCTCGGAGTAACCGATGGCGTGTCGGCCTCGGTGGACCGGACGCTGGCAAAGGATTGCCGCAGCCCGTCGATGGACTCGTTCAGACTGGTGACCTGATCCGACAGGCGCTTGGTGTCGGCCTGCTGCGAGGCGAGCAGCTTCTTCATGCTCTGGAGCTGGTCCTGCACGACCTGGAGCTGATCGATCGATTCCTGCTGGGTCGCCTCCAGTCCTTTGGTCTTCTCGACCAGTTGTTCGGAGGCCTGCGCCGCGCGCACCTGAAGCTGCCGCGAGGCGACCACGCGGTCGGTCTCAGGCGCAGTGCCGGTATAAGCGCGCCAGATCGCGATCGAGGTGACGCCGGCGATCAGGAGCAGCAGCGCGGCAGCCGTCAACGCGATCGGCTGGGCGCCAAGACGAAGAAGGGGATTGGACGGTGTGTCCTCTGCGAGATCGATCATCGCTGACAAGACCCAAATTGAAACTTGGTGAGTGGCGAAGAGCGGCAGCACTAGAACGCAGACAATGCGGCCGGGGCGTCCCGAAAGTGTTACTTTTCAGCAACAATTGGGACAAAAAGGTGGCCACTTGAGGAAAAAGCGAGGCTCCGCCGGAGCTTCGGCAGCGCTTAAGGACGGGCTGCCTTCAACGACGGCTGAATCGTCGTGCGATAAGGCTGAACGCGGTACACCGTCGAAGATCCGTGCCGTCAGTGCGCAGCAGACGCTCAGGGCTGAAACGGTGCAAACGGGCCTGAGTAGGCCTTCGCGCGCGGCGCCGCGTAGGGGCCAAGCCGGGATGTCGCGAGCCCGAGCCGGACCATTCCTTCCGCCAGCGTCACTGCGGCGGCAACGCCATCAACAACGGGCAGGCCGTGGGTGCCGGCGAGTTCTGCCGCAAGATCGGCCATGCCGGCGCAGCCGAGCACGATGGCCTCGGCGCGATCGTCGCGGATCGCTGCCGTGATCTCCGCGGAGATCTTGCCGAGCGCCTCCGTATTGCGCTCCTCGAGCGCGAGCACCGGGACTTCGGCGGCACGGACGCGGACACAGCGCTCGGCCAGGCCGTATTTCCGCAAATTATGTTCGATCGGCACGATGGAGACGCCAAGCGTCGTCACCACGGCAAAGCGTGCCGCGACCAAGCTCGCCATGTGAAAGCCGGCTTCGCCGATGCCGATCACCGGCGCTTTCGCCACGGCACGCGCGGCATCGAGGCCGGTGTCGTCGAAGCAGGCGATGATGTGCGCATCCGCGCCGTCGCGATCGGCCTCGCGGATGCAGCCGAGCATGCCGGGCACCGCGAAAGCCTCGTCGTAGAATCCCTCGATCGAAACCGGCCCCATCGCGGGCTGGCGCGCGTCGATCACCGTATCGGGCAGTGCGATGGCGCGGGCCGCCGCGGCGATCTTCGCCGTCATCGTCGCCGTGGTGTTGGGATTGACGACGTGCAGCCGCATTGCAGTTAGACAAGTCCCTTGCCTGCGTCCGACCCCTTGGCCGCCTGGCGCTTGTTGAGCATGTGGATGGTGCCCAGCGCAAGCGTGATCACCGCGAAGGACACTGCGGAGATGATGGTGCCGAGCGCATAGATATCCGGGTTCGTCACCGTCGTGGTGAGGCCCTGGAGGTCGAGCGGCAACGTATTGACCGCGCCGATCGCCTGGCTGGAGCGCGCCAGTTCGTCCCAGGACAGCGTGAAGCCGAACAGGCCGATGCCGATCACGGACGGCAGGATGATCGGCAGCACGACATGACGGAAGGCCTGCCACGGCGTCGCGCCGAGATCGCGCGCCGCTTCCTCGAGCCTGGGATCGAAGCGGTTGAAGATCGCGAACATGATCAAGAGACCAAACGGCAGCGTCCAGGTCAGGTGCGCACCGAGACCCGAGGTGAGCAGGCCCATCGAGGTCTCGAAATTCCCGTTCCAATGCGCCTTGATCAGATCGTCGATGATGCGGAACTCCAATGAGATTCCGAGCGAGGTGATGATCGAGGGCACGATCAGGCTCGCGATCGCGGAGTAGAACAGAATGCTCTGCGCCTTGAACTTCCTGCGGAAGGCCATGCCGGCAGCAACCGACAGCACGACGGTGACGCCCATCACAATGACGCCAAGCAGCAGCGAGCGGCGGAAGGCTGCGCCGAGATCGACGATGCCGGTGCCCTGGAACAGCTTTGTCAGCCAGTAGGTCGACACGCCGTTCATCGGGAAGGTGAGGCCGCCTTGCGGCCCCTGGAACGACAGCACGTAGATCGCGATCATCGGGCCGTAAAGAAACAGCACATAGGCCGCGAAGAAGATTGCAAGCACGTAGAATGAGCGCGGGCGTCCTTCCTTCATCGCCTACAGCTCCTTCTTGATGTCGACGATGCGCGACATCATGGTGATGATCAGGAAGGTGATGACGAGCAGGATCACGGCATTGGCGGCCGCAGCCGGGAATTGCAGCGCGTTGACCCGGGTCTCGATGATCTTGCCGGCGGCGGCGATCTGCTGGCCGCCCATCACGCCGATGGTGATGAAGTCGCCCATCACGATGGTGATGACGAAGATCGAGCCGATCACGATGCCGGGCTTGGCCAGCGGAATGATGACGTTGACCAGCGTCTGGAGGCCGGAGGCGCCGGCGTCGTAGGCCGCCTCGATGAGCGATTTGTCGATGCGGACCATCGAATTGAAGATCGGCACCACCATGAAGAAGGTGAAGAGGTGGACCAGCGCCAGCACCACCGAGAATTCGGAGAACAGCAGCCATTCCAAGGGCTGGTTGATCAGTCCCGTCTTCATCAGGCCGGAGTTGACGAGGCCATTGCGCCCGAGCAGCGGGATCCAGGCGATCATGCGAATGACGTTGGAGGTCCAGAACGGGATCGTGCAGAGCAGCGACAGTCCCATCTGCCAGGTCTTCGACTTGACATGGAAGGCGAGGAAATAGGCGACCCAGAAGCCGATGAAGAGCGTGATGGCCCAGACCAGGAAGCAGAGCTTCAGCGTCTTCAGATAGGTTTTTGCGATCGTGCAGAGATCCGGGAGCTGCGCGATGCAGCCTTCGAACGTGTCGGTATAGCCGCGGCCGGAGAAGGCCGGCAGCAATTGATATTCGTTGTAGTCCCAGAACGAGACGATGACGACGAAGACCAGCGGGATCAGGAAGAAGGCGAGAAACACCAGCATCATCGGCCCGGCCTGGAGCCAGGAGACGAAAGACGGCGACAAGCGCGCGGATTTCGCCGCGCGCCTCGTCTGGGATCCCCGGACGAGGTCCGGGGATGCCTGTTGCAGGATGTCTTCTGACGTATCCATCACGCGGCGATGAACTCGTTCCACTTGCGGACCATGTAGTCGTTTTCGTCCATCACCGCGTTCCAGCAGGCGACGCCGCCCATGCGGTCCTCATAGGAGCCGCCGTCACGCACGGCACCGGCTTTCTCCAGCAGCGAGCCGTCGGGCGCCTTGATGTCCTTCTCGGCCGGCTTGCCTTCCATCCAGTAGGCCCACTCGTAGGGCTCCATGTTGGCCTTCGCGGTCGAGAGCACGGCCGAGTAGTAGCCCTGGCGGTTGAGATACGCGCCGGCATAGCCGGACAGGAACCAGTTGACGAACTCATAGGCCCAGTCGAGCTTGTCGCCCGACACGCCCTTGGAGACGCAGAAGCCGGACGCCCAGGAGCGATAGCCTTCCTTGAGGGGCTGGAAGGTGCAGGGGATGCCCATCGAGCGCACCTTGGTCACCGCCGGCGACCACATTGACTGAATGACGGTCTCACCCGAGGCCATCAGGTTGACGCTCTCGTTGAAGTCCTTCCAGAACGCGCGGAACTGGCCGGCCTTCTTCGCTTCGGTCATCACCTTCATGGTGAGATCGATCTCTTCCTTGGTCATGTTGCCCTTGTCGGCATATTTGTACTTGCCGGTGGCTTCCACGACCATCGCGGCATCCATGATGCCGATCGAGGGGATGTTGAGGATCGAGGCCTTGCCCTTGAACTCGGGATTGAGCAACTCCGACCACGAGGAGATCGGGCGCTTGATCAGGTCGGGACGGATGCCGAGCGTGTCGGCGTTGTAGACCGTCGGGATCAGCGTGACGAACTCGGTCGCCGTCTTGGAGAACGTCTTGGAGTCCTTGCCTTCGAGATAAAGCACCTTCCAGGGCGCGGTGCCCTGACCGCCGATCTTCTTGCCGCCGGGCGTCTCGCCCTTGGTGAAGACGGGGGTGATGTTGTCGAATTCCTTGATCTTCTTGGCGTCGAGGGCAAGGATGTTGCCCGACGGCACCAGCTTCTTCAGCGAGAAATATTCGGTGTCCAGCACGTCGAAGGAATTCGGCTGGGTCATCACGCGCTTGGTGACATCGTCGGTCGTCGCGGTGATGTATTCGATCTTGATGCCGGTGTCCTTCAGGCACTGCTTGGAGATGTCGTCGCCCTCGTTCACGGCGGTGCCGAGATAGCGCAGCACCTTCGGCTCGGCCGACATCACGTAGGGGAAGCCGGTGATGGCGCCGGAGCCGGCGGCGAGGCCAGCGAGACCCGCGGTGCCCTTGAGTAGCGTGCGGCGGCTGACGCCTGTCTTCTTGGTCGTCTCTGTCATTCCAGTCACTCCTCTGTGTTGCGCATTTTCTAAAATGACGGCGCTATTGTAGACGTTGCGCCTTGGCGGGATCCCAGGTGGCCAGCACGCGATCGCCCGGCCGGAACGGATGGACGTCGAAGGTGGACTCGGGAAGATGGGAGAACAGGGCGGTGCCGTCGTCCAGCGTGAGCGAGACGGCAACATAGGAGCCCTGGTACTCGGTCTGGGTCAGCAGCGCCGGCGCGCCGAATGCGCCATCAACGAACGGCACGATGCCGAGCTGATCGGCGCGCACGGCGATCAGCTTGCCGGCGTCGCTGAGGACGTTGTGGCCGCCGATGAAGCGCGCCACGAATTCGGTGCGGGGATGGTGGAAGATGTCGCGGGCCGTGCCCTGCTGCTCGATCTTGCCCTGGTTCATCACCACGATGTGGTCGGCGAGGGCCATCGCCTCTTCCTGGCCGTGGGTGACCTGGATGAAGCTGATGCCGAGCTCGCGCTGTAGCCGTTTCAGCTCGCCGCGCATCTTGACCCGCAGGAACGGATCGAGCGCGGACAGCGGCTCGTCGAGCAGCAGGATCTGCGGCTCGGTGATCAGCGCTCGCGCGAGCGCCACGCGCTGCTGCTGGCCGCCGGAGAGCTGGGCCGGCAGGCGGCTCGCATAGGGGCTCATCGCGACGAGTTCGAGCAGCTCGCCGGCACGCTTGTGGCGCGTCGGCTTGTCGATGCCGCGCATTTTCAGGGCAAACGCAACATTGTCGAGCACAGTGAGGTGCGGAAACAATGCGTAGGACTGGAACATCATGGCCGTGCCGCGCTTGGCGGGCTCGAGGTCCGTGACGTTCTGCGGGCCGAGGATGATGTCGCCCTCGCTGACCGCTTCGTGACCGGCGATCATGCGAAGCGTCGAGGTTTTGCCGCAGCCGGACGGGCCGAGCAGGCAGCAATAGGTACCGGCCGGGATTTTGAGATTGACATTGTCGACCGCTACCGTCGCGTCATAGCGCTTGGTGACGGCAACCAGTTCGAGAGCGGCAGGAGTGGCCATGGCGTGTCCGAGAGGAGGGCGGTGCTCCGCCTCTCTCCGCAAGGTCCGTGCCAACAGCGCCAATATTCCTGAATTCGAAAACTGTGCAGCGGAGTCAGATCGTTAGATCGAATCCAGCGTGTTTGGGCGATGCCTCGGGTCGGCAGGAGCATGCACACAAAATGGGCGAAGATTGTATAAAGTTTCGCCTGTGATTGGATACAGCTCGTCGATTACCATCGAAGGCCGAACGCCCGATCGCGTCCTCAAACCCAACACTTCGAACTGATGGCCGCCAAATCCCGCCCGAAGCCCGATGCGCCCGACGCGAGCGATCGCGTCAGCCGGATCAGGGAGGGTGTGACCGCGGCGATCCTTGAGCATCGCCTGCTGCCGGGCACCAAGCTCGGCGAGGATGAGATCGGCGAGATCTATGGTGCGAGCCGCACGCTGGTCCGCACCGCGCTACAGCAGCTCGCGCATGAGGGCATCGTCAACATCGAGAAGAACCGAGGTGCATTCGTTGCCCGCCCGACGCCTGCGGATGCCCGCGAGGTGTTCGAGGCGCGCCGCCTAATCGAGCCCACCATCGTCGATCACGCCGTTGATGCCGTTTCGCCCGCGTGGATCGAGCGCCTTCAGCAGCACCTCAGCGAGGAGCGCGAAGCCGAACTGCGCGGTGATGCGCGCGCCTCGGTCCGGCTCTCCGGCGAATTTCATCGGCTCATCGCCGAGATGAGCGGCCACAGCATCTATCTCGGCTTCCTGAAGGAACTGATCGCGCGCTCCTCGCTCATCATCCTGCTCTATCGCCGTCACGACACGCCCGCCTGCGGCACCGATCATCATGCCGAGATCGTTACTGCGATTCACAAGCGCGACAAGCAGGCTGCGCGCACGCGGATGCTGTCGCATCTGAACGAGATCGAGGCCGAGCTGTTCCTGAAGGATCCCGCCGTGGACGAGTTGCGGCTTGCCGACGTGCTCGGGGCTTGAGGCGAGCCGCATCGCCCGGCTATGGCAACGAAGATCCTTCGTTGCGCCTGACGATCTTCAACACCAGCAGAACAGCGCCAACGACCAGCAGCAGCACACCGGTGAAAGTTACGCCGCCGTATTCAAAGGTCACGCCGACCGCGATCAGCAGGCATCCGAAGATGATTGCGAAGAGACCGCCGAGTTTCTTGACGAGCAGGAGGTGTCCGTCGCTTGTTTGTGCCACCATGTTACGCCTCGCACTTGCTGCGCGTTGTTCGCTGCTGTGCAGACTGCGCTATCGTACGCCTGTCGGCGATGGTCGCAATCTTGCGTTGATCTGAGATCGATTGCGTTGCTCGAGCTTTGGTTGGAGTTCGATGCAACCGAGGCAGCCTCGCTTACTCATCTGCCAGCATTTCCCGATGGATTAATTCTGGACATGCATCTCCGTCGGGCTCGTATGGCTACAATACCAAATCGCTCTATAGTTGTAAATTGACTCTGCTTGATGGCAGGCGTCAACTCTCGTTCGCGCAACGAGTTCTCGGAGCTGCTCTGGCATCAGCGAATCCGCTGTGGAGTTGGCGCGGGGAGATCGAACATGTCGGGATTGCCTAGGCTAGCCGGCTTCACGGCGCTGCTCGCAACGATTGGCTGCATCGCATCGCCCGTGCCGGCTCAACAGGACAACGCCGTCCTGTTCCGCAACGTCAAGATCTTCGACGGCAAGAACGCGACGCTCTCGGTGCCATCCAATGTCCTCGTCAGGGACGGCAAGATCGAGAAGATCTCGACCGCGGACGTCGGGGCCACTGGCCAGGTCGTCGACGGCGGCGGCCGGGTGCTGATGCCGGGACTGATCGATGCGCATTGGCACGCGATGCTGGTGCGGCCGACGCCAATGGCGGCGATTGCCGGCGATATCGGCTACAACAACCTGCTCGCCGCCAGCGAAGCGACGGCAACGCTGATGCGCGGCTTCACCACCATACGCGACATGGGCGGACCGACCTTCGGCCTCAAGCAGGCCATCGACGAGGAGCTTGTCGCCGGACCGCGCATCTATCCGTCGGGGGCCATCATCACCATCACCGGCGGTCATGGCGACTTCCGTCAGCTTTCCGACCTGCCGCGAACCCTCGGTGGCATGCTCAGCCGCATGGAGCAGATCGGCGGCAGCATGGTCGCCGACAGCCCGGACGAAGTGCGCGTGCGCGCACGCGAGCAACTGATGCAGGGCGCCTCGCAGGTGAAGCTCACCGCGGGCGGCGGCGTGGCCTCGCCGTTCAGTCCATTGGACGTCTCGACCTTCACCGAGCCCGAGCTGCGCGCCGCCGTCGAAGCCGCCGACAACTGGGGCACTTATGTCGCCACCCACGCCTATACGCCGGTCGCGATCCAGCGCTCGATCGCAGCCGGCGTGAAATGCATCGAGCACGGCCATCTGATGGACGAAGCGAGCGCGAAGCTGATGGCCGAGAAGGGGATCTGGCTCAGCACCCAGCCATTCCTCGAGATGTCCGGCGCGGCCGCCGCGCTCGGGCCGTCGGAGCGGGACAAGAAGCAGCAGGTCGTCGCCGGCACCGATCGCGTCTATGCGCTGGCGAAAAAGTATCACCTCAAGACTGCCTTCGGCACCGATATCCTGTTCTCGCGGGCCCAGGCGGAGAGGCAGGGGTCGTTGCTGGCGGCACTGACACGCTGGTACACGCCGGCCGAAGCGCTGGCCATGGCGACGTCGAGCAATGCGGAATTGTTGAGCCTCTCCGGCCTGCGCAATCCCTATCCCGGCAAGCTCGGCGTTGTCGAAGAGGGCGCGCTCGCCGATCTTCTGCTGGTCGACGGCAATCCGCTCGACAACATCAACCTCGTCGCGGATCCCGCGAAGAGCTTCGTGGTGATCATGAAGGACGGCAGGATCTACAAGAACATCCTGCCGCGCTGACAAGCGCCCTAAAAAGTTGCGGCCAGGCTTTGGGGGAAGCCTGGCCGCGCGCGAACCGGTCTGGGACGGGGAGGGGTGGGGATGTGACCGGGTCGCGTAACCTGTTGTCTCGTTGCCACTGATCGAACTACTGGTCTCTTGCGCTGGCGGTCGAGACCGCCGGCTTGGTATCGCCAAGCGAGACCCAGACGTTGGGATCGCTTTGCGACTGGCGCTTGACGAAGCGGTAGCCGGTCTCCGTCCAAGCGACGACGTTCTCGTTCTGATTGTCGAGAACGAACTCGCCCTTGTCGGTCTTCACCGTCAGCACCGCGTGTCCTTCGCCCTTCTTGTCGCGCACCACAGTGATGAGCAGGGCCTCGCGCGGCCAGCCGGCATCCATCAGCATCTTGCGCTTCAACAGCACGTAATCTTCACAGTCGCCGTAGCCGTCGGTCGGCAACGACCATTTCTCGACGACGCCCCAGTGCTCCTCGTCGGTCAGAGGCTTGATCGTCTCGTTGACCCAGCGATTGACCTTGGTCAGGTCGCGCCACGCGGCCTGCGACATCACGATGTCGCGTGGTTGCGTCGGTCCGCCCTGACACTGAGCGGCGTTCTCTGCACAAAACTCGACCCAGCCGATCGGCGCGCGCGTGGTGTCGCCGAGGCTCGCGTAGAGCAGGCGGCTTTCGCCGGCCTGCACCGCCGCGCTCATTCCGAACAGCATGGCGGCGAGCGCCAATGCTTTTCCCTGTCCCCTGAAATCCAACATTGCGGCCCCCGTTTCTTGTTGGGACCACATTTCGCATGGAGCTTTTGCGTTGCCGCTAAGTCGACCAAGTCAAGTCGAGACGAATGCAAGTAAAACTGGCAGCGAATTCGCTCTATACTTGAATAGATCTCGATTAAAATTTGAGAATACTGCAATTGATTCAAATTGTAGCAATTAACGCGGAAACACTGAGGGAACCGCGGCTTGAGCGGGGGGACAGGCCGGGCGTTAACCGCCTGCAGCGGTCCGCGAGACGCGAAAAAGCCGGCGTCTGCATCGCAGAGGCCGCCTTCGGAGCTGGAAAAACCGGGGTTTTGACGCCGTCGCGCTTTACCGCGCGGTAACGCTCTCTTCGAGTGTCTCGATCGGCTGCTCGTGCATGAATTCGAGCGCGAAGCCGTCCTCGAGGTTTCGCACCACGCGGCCCTGGACCCGGCCGAGTAGAACGGTCGATTTCAGCGGCGGACGGTTCTCAGCCGCAATCGCCGCGCCCGACAGCGACAGGTCGATGATGCGGCAGGTCATCTTGGTGCCGTCCTCGAGCGTCAGCACGGCGATCGGGTTGCGCGGCACGATACGGTCGTGGCGGCGATCTTCCGGCAGGTTGAGGATGTCGCGATTGGCGAGCCAGGTCAGCTGGGCTGCGAGCTTGTCGCGCTTGCGCGGCGTCGCGCCCACCGTCATGGCGAAGCCGTTGTCGATGATCCTCGTGATCTTGCCCTCGACCCGGCCGATATGGTCGAGATAGGCGACCACGCGGTCGCCGACATTGCCGATGCCGGGCGCGAGCAGCGCAAGGCCCCCCGGCGACATGTTGATCACCTGGCAGGGGAATTCACGGCGATCCGGCAGCATGTAACGGCCGAGCAGGTGCACCTTCACCCGCTGGAAACGCCGACGTTCCTCGGCGGCCGGAAGAAATTTTTTGTTCGCCAACGCCATTTTCACTACCCGACCCCCCGCCCGGGCGGAGTCCGACACGACCCTAAGGTGCATAGGGTTAATGCCACGTTATGATTTGGCGCGGCGATGACGGACAAAGCCACATCAGGGGCGGCCTGTTCTCCGGTGGCTCCGCGATCGGGGCAACCGGCCGGCCCCCTAGTCTAGGCCGTCCTGGTCGCACGCCCATAAAGTAGGCAAAGCACGGCCAGCAACACTGCGGCCGACAGGCCCAGCGACCAGTGAATCCCGATCGCCGCACCAAAGACGCCGACGGTGATGCCGCTGAACGCCCGCATGCCAAGTCCCGCCATATTATAAAGACCGACGACACGGCCGCGGATGTCGGAGGGCGCATTCAGCTGCACCAGGGCCTGCGCCATGGTGTTGAACGACAGCTCGAAGAAGCCGGCGCAGAAAAGCAGCACGATCGCGACCGGATAGATCCGCACGGAGGCAAAGCCGAGCAGCGCCACGCTCCAGAGCATCGCGAGCGTGATCGCGGTGCGCGCCGTGCCCTTGAGGCGTCCCCACGATTCCAGCGCAATGCCGGCGAGTAGTGCACCGCCGGCGTCGGCCGCGAGCAGCACGCTATAGGACACGCCGGGATCACCATGGCCGAGATCGCCGGCAAAGCCCGGCATCTGCGCGTGATAGGCGTTGCCGATCATGAAGGAGGTGAGGCCGGCAAGCGATGTCATCGCCGTCAGCACCGGCTGGCTGCCGATGGCGCGGATGGTCAGCAAGATGTCGGCAAAGCCACGCACGGCGTAGCGCCGCACGGCAAGGCTGCCGTCGCGCACCGGCGCCCAGAACAGCCACAGCAGCATCGGCAGATAGAACAGCGTGTTGAAGATGATGCCGTGCGAGGGGCCGAGCCTCAGCATGATGATTCCGCCGACCGCCGGGCCGACCAGAATACCGAGGTAGCGCGCCATCGCATTCAGCCGCACCGCGCTCGGAAGGTCCGCAGGACCGACGAGATCGTACAGCAGCAGCTGGTTCGGCGTCTGCCAGAGCACGCCGGCGCAGCCATGGATCACCAGCAGCAGCATCGCGTGCCACATCTGGATCGTGTCGGTGATGAAGAAGAAGCCCCAACCGGCCGAAGCCAATATGAACAACAGCATGCCGCACTGGATGATGCGGCGCGGATCGAACCGGTCGGCGAGCCCGCCGACCACGACCGAGAACAAGAGGAACGGCAGCCAGTGCGACAGCACGGCAAAGCCGCCCAGCGTCGGCGAGTGGAATTTCTGGAAGACCACCCAATAGCTGATCACGTGCTCGATATTGTCAGCCATCATCGCCAGCACATAGGCGATGAACTGCAGCCGGTACGGCACGGACTTCATTGCCGCGAACGATCCGGACGCGGTCATGGGATTTTGGGGAAGGGGATTCAAGCGGGCACCTGGGCAGGGACTGTCCGGCCTTACACGCTCACCTGCGGACGCTCAAGAGCTTGCACGTGGTCGAAGACCTGCCATGCCTTGCATGCTAGCTGTGACGTCGTTCCGCTATGGACCATGCACAGGCGCTGCAAAATCGCGACGGCGGGACGAGCGGCGTCCCGAGCCGGCGCCTTCCTCACTTCTTGCGGCAGGTCCAGCTATCCTGGGGCTCGTCGGCCCATGTGGTACCAAGGCCGAGCATCGTGATCCAGGTTTCGGCCAACTTGCCGCCCTCGATACGATAGCTTTGCATTCCGGCGCGGCTGCGCTTTTCGCCACTTGCGGGATCGGGCCATACGAACGCAAATCGGAACCACGCGCGGTCGAACGTGAAGGAATGATCATGCACCACAACGCGGATTCCGGGCCGGTCTCGATGCACCATCTGCAATTCCGCAGCATACTCGTCCCGCGTGACGCTTCGGTCGCCTCTCTCATCGTGACGGATATAATGCGATCCCACGCAGTCTGGGACCAGATCGAATCGTCCCTCATGCCAGACCCGCTCCCAGCAATCGAAAAGCGCACGTATGCTATCAGTCATGGAACCCCGACAATCTTGCTGCGGCCACACGGCGCGCTTTGATGCTCCGGCATCCACAACCTGCGGACACAACTAAAGAGTGTCAACACCTGCGTTGCTGTTCCCAACGCGGCGTACCTGTCATAGGCTGAGCGCGGCCAGCAACCAATCAAACACAACAAGCGGGCCGCGAGGAAGCTGCCATGGATTCAATCCGCGTCTGCACCCACGCAGGACCAGGCTCGGAGCCCGTGATCAAGTCCGTGCCGTGGCCGAAGGTCGGCCGCAAGGGTGCGCTGATCAAGATCGGGGCGTGCGGCGTCTGCGGCACGGATCTGCACATCTTGAAAGGTCATTGGCCGAAGCCGCTGCCCTGGCCGTTCACGCTCGGCCACGAGCTCGGCGGCGTCATCGTCGAATGCGGCGACGAATTCACCGAGGACTTCATGAGCAAGC
The DNA here is from genome assembly GCF_019455395.1 of Bradyrhizobium sp. BR 10261. NCBI lineage: Bacteria > Pseudomonadati > Pseudomonadota > Alphaproteobacteria > Hyphomicrobiales > Nitrobacteraceae > Bradyrhizobium > Bradyrhizobium sp. BR 10261. The sequence continues at coordinate 99,273 of NZ_JACOFQ010000008.1, read as the reverse complement.
CGCTCGAGGTCGGCTCGAAAGTGATGATCCCGCCGCTGATGCCGTGCGGCCGCTGCTATTACTGCATTCATTATCCGCAAACGGCCAACAAATGCCTGACGCCGGTTTATTACGGCCGCTATCTCGGCTTCGACAAGGCGCCGCATATGTGGGGCGGCTGGGCTGAATATGTCTATGTCGATCTCGACATGCTGCCGGGCACCAAGATCTACAAGCTGCCCGACGACATGTCGCTGCGCCTTGGCGCGCTGTCGGAGCCGCTGACCTCCTGCATCCGCGCCTTCAACCGCGCCAGCCGCGCCGGCGGATTCAGCTGGGCCGACACGGTCGTGATCCAGGGCTCGGGCCCGATCGGCATTCTGGCGGTCGCGGCGGCGAAGGAGATGGGGGCAGGGCGCGTCATCTGCGTCGGCGCGCCGGAGGAGCCGCGGCTAAAGCTCGCGCGCGAGTTCGGCGCGGAGGCGACCGTGAACATCGAGGAGCTCACATCGCCGCAACAGCGGATCGCGCGCGTCCGCGACATCGTCCGCGGCTTCGGCGCTGATCTCGTGATGGATTGCTCCGGCCACCCATCAGCGGGCCCCGAAGGCATCGAGATGCTGCGCGACGGCGGCACCTATGTCGAGATGGGCCAGTTCACCGACGCCGGCTCGATCGAGACCTCCTGGCATCGCATCTGCACCAAGGACCTCAACGTGCTCGGCTCCTGGGGCTTCACCGGCAACGATCTGCCGCTTGGCGTCGACATGCTCTACCGCACTCGCGATAAATATCCGTGGCTGAAGATGCAGACGATCTATCCGTTCACGGAAGCGGGCGTCGCGCGAGCGGTGAAGGATGCGATGGCGATGAAGACAGTGAAATCGACCATCGTGCCGTGGCCGGAACTGGTGGAATGAGATCTCGTAGCCCGGATGGAGCGGAAGCGTAATCCGGGCTACGAGTCGGAGTTTGGAATGAAGGACGAGATGACAAGCGAACAGACAACAGACGCCAACCCGCGCACCCGTTCCCCCTTCAGCGCCATCCGCGCGATCGACTACACCGTCATCTTCGTGCGCGATATGGCGGCGATGCGCCGCTTCTACGAGGACGTGCTCGCTCTATCCCTGCTGCGCGAATTATCGCCGAACTGGATCGAGTATGGGATCGGGAGCAACACGCTTGCATTAGCGCGACCGAGCCGCACGGCGGCCGATGCTCCGATTCCGGCGGGGAGCGCCTCGCTGCAACTGGCCTTCAAGGTCTCGCCGGCGGAGGTCGATGCCCGCGCCGAGGAGCTCGTGCGGCAGGGCGTGGCGCTGCTGTCGCCGCCGACGAACCAGCCGTTCGGGCATCGCACGTTGTTTTTCAGGGATCCCGACGGCAATCTTCTGGAAATCTACGCCGAGATCTGAGGTGGATGGAACCGAATGCCGCCAAATTCCACAGGGCATCCGCGAATGATCCACTGGGGCGTGAAACTTAAGCCCGGGTTCCGGCTTTGAGTTTGCGGGAGAGTATATCGTGAAGCGAATCCTGGAACCCATCACCTACGTCCTGGCCGCCGTCTACTTCCTGGTGGATGCGGTGTTCATGGCCGTGGCGATGCCGATCTCGCGCTGGATTGCCCGGCATTTCGAGCTCAAACGGCTCCGCGCCTGGATCAGATCGCTGCCGCCTTATCCGTCGCTGGCGCTGTTTTCCGTGCCCGTGCTCATTCTGGAGCCGATCAAGCCGCTGGCGGCTTACCTCGTTGCAACAGGTCAGTTCCTGAGCGGCGTGGCGGCGTTCGTCGGCTGTGAGCTGCTCAAGCTTGTGCTGGTCGAGCGCCTGTTTCACCTGACGCGCGACAAGCTGATGCGGATCCCGGCGTTCGCGTGGGTTTACGGCAAGTTCACCGAGATGAAGGCATGGCTGCAGGCGACCGAAGCCTGGCGCGCGATCCGCGCCTTAAGTCGGGCGGCCAAAGACTGTGTCGCGCGGGCCAGAGCAAGGCTGGCCGAAAGCTTCGGCAGGCCCGTGACATCAAGGGATTAGGGCCGCGCTTGCTATGCCGTAGGCGGGGACGAGTGGGCATGCATCCGTCAATCGTCGACGGAATCTGAGGCGGCGTTAAGCTCCTTCACCACCGTCGCGCCCACGACCTTCGCGCCCTCCAGCTCGCGCACGATGCGGTCATCCGGCCCCACGATGCCGAGATCGAATTCGCGCTCCGGCGTGATCAAGATCATGCGCTGGCCGACGATGACGACGACCGTCATGTCGTCGCGCTCGCCTTCCTCGGCCCAGGCGCGGATCTCGCTGGCGTAGGGCTCCCTGCGCCACGCATGGGGCGCGCCGGGGTCGCAGCGGATCTCGATGCCGTCCTCCGAGGTGGTCAGAACCAGCTTGGAGCGGTTCGGCTTCCAGCGCGCGTCGAGCAGGTTGTTGATGAGCCAGAGGCAACTGAAGCTGCCGCATTCGGTAGGCCGTTCGACGTAGATCGTGCAACCGCGGCCGGGATTGCAATGCGCGCACCAGTTGCCTGCCGGCTTGGCGAGCGCCTCGATAGCCATCACTTTGCAACAAAGCGTGCATTCGCCGCACTGACGTTCGTCCGACGAGGCCATGCGTCCATTCCGGTACGTCCAAACGTGGGCAATTTAAGCGAGATGGCCGCAAAAGTCCGCCATTCCGGCCCGAAATCGCGTTTGGGGCAGGGCCAGCATCCCGCACCTGTTCACCCTGTCGCCAATGCCATGCATCAAAGCCATGGTGATTTGACAGCTTCTGGCGTAAAGAGCGTCCAAATCGAAATCATCAAGGGTGTGATCGGGCCTTCTGCAGTGATTGCAGCGTCAAGGTCCCTCGGCTCTTTCCGTTCCGCGCCCGGACCAACCAAGGTTTTCCATTCCGTGTCTTTTCCGGCCCTGACCCCGCCGCTCGCCCGTGCTTTGGCCGAGCGCAATTATGATTCACCGACACCTGTTCAGCTCGCCGTGCTCGGCGAGGATGCTGTCGGCCGCGACCTCCTGGTGTCGGCGCAAACAGGCTCGGGGAAGACCGTTGCGTACGGGCTGGCCATGGCCAGGGACCTTCTGGGCGACGCCGAGCGGTTCGCGCAGGCCGCGGCGCCGCTGGCGCTGATCGTCGCGCCGACCCGCGAGCTCGCCTTGCAGGTCCAGCGTGAGCTGACCTGGCTCTATCAGCATGCCGGGGCGCGCGTCGTCTCCTGCGTCGGCGGCATGGACCCGCGCCGCGAGCAGCGCGAGCTCGCCGCCGGCGCCCACATCGTGGTCGGCACGCCCGGCCGCCTGTGCGATCATCTGAGGCGCAACCGCCTCGACACCTCCGAATTGAAGGTCGTCGTGCTCGACGAGGCCGACGAGATGCTCAATCTCGGCTTTCGCGAGGACATGGAGTTCATCCTCGAGACCACGCCGGAGACGCGGCGCACGCTGCTGTTCTCGGCGACCTTTCCGCGCGGTATCGTGGCGCTGGCGAAACAGTACCAGCAGGACGCATTTCGCATCGAGGTCGCGGGCGACGAGGGCGGTCACGCCGACATCGAGTACCGTGCCATCCGGGTCGCTCCCGGTGATGTCGAGCATGCGGCCGTCAACGTGCTGCGCTTCTACGAGGCACCGAGCGCGCTGGTGTTCTGCAACACGCGCGATGCGGTCAGGCATTTGCAGGCGGCACTGCTTGAGCGCGGCTTCTCCGTGGTCGCGCTGTCGGGCGAGTTGACGCAGAACGAGCGCACTTTGGCGCTCCAGTCGCTCCGGGACGGGCGCGCCCGCGTTTGCGTCGCGACCGACGTCGCCGCGCGCGGCATCGACCTGCCGAGCCTCGATCTCGTCATTCACGCCGATTTGCCGAACGACCCCGAGGTGATGCAGCATCGCTCGGGCCGCACCGGTCGCGCGGGCCGCAAGGGCACAAGCGTGCTGCTGGTGCCGCCGGCACGACGGCGTCGTGCAGAGTTGCTGCTCAATCTCTCAGGCACCGAGGCGGTCTGGGGCACGGCGCCGCAGGCGGATGAAATCCGCAAGCTCGATCATGAGCGCATGAAGGAGGTGTTGTTCACCGAGGAGACAACATCAGACGATCTGGAGCTGGCGAAGGCTCTGTTGGCCGAGCGGTCGGCGGAGGATATCGCCGCCGCGCTTGCGCGGCTCTATCGCGCCCGGCTGCCGTCGCCTGAGGACATCATCGATCCCGGCGAGGAGCGCGGACGGCGCGAGCATCGCAGCCGCGACGATCGCGCCCCGCGCGGCGACGATCGCTCCGAGCGTCCTCGCGCCAAATCGGCGAAAGGGTCCTCGAAGCATGTCATGGCGGAGCCGACGGTTTGGTTCCGGGCTGCCATCGGCCGCCGCAAGAATGCGGAGGCGCGCTGGCTGCTGCCGATGATCTGCCGCCGCGGCGGCATCGACAAGCGCGACATCGGCGCGATCAAGATCAGCGACACCACCACCGAGTTCGAGATCTCCGAGCGCGTCGCGGAAAGTTTTGCAGCCAAGGTCAAGCGACCGGACAAGGAAGACAGCATCCGCATCGAGCTGGTGACCGCGGCGCCGCAGGCGGCGGCAGCAGTGGAGAAGCGCCCACGCGCTCCGCAGCGCGATGACGGTGACGACGCTCATGTCGTTCGCCACAGCGACGATCCCTGGAACGTCGGTGAGCCGAAGCAGCACGACAGGCCTCGGGGAAAGCCTGACGCGAAGCACCAGGGCAGGCCGTACGCAAAGCCCCACGCAAAGCCGCACGACGGCGGCAAATCCGGCAAGCCGGCGTTCGGGAAGAAGAACAAGACATTCGGAAACAAATCCGGTGACGCCAAATACGCGCCGTCGGTCACCGAATGGCCGGGCGCGTCGGGCAAGAAGAACAAGAAGAAGCGCCGCGGCTGAGCGGCCGCCGATGGCGCAGGCAGCAAGATGCCGTCGGATTGCACCGGCGACATCGTCTGAAAAGTTAGCCGTGGGCTCAGCGGCCGCCGCCCCCTCCGCCGCCACCTCCACCTCCGCCGCCGGCGTCACGCATGGAGGAGCTGTAGCGCGGGTCGATCTGCTTCATGTAGGTCGGCGACGTATCCCGGTCGACGCGAACGACGTGACGCCGCGCGGGTGGCGGGTCCGGTAGCGGGATGATGCCGCAGCCTCCGAAGAAATCGATGTCGCAGCGATAGGTATGGAATTGCACCGCATTGGCGTTGGTTGCAGTGAACGCGGTCGTGGCGACGAGCGCTGTCAAAGCAAGTGTGGGCAATGTGAATTTCATGGGAAATCTCCAGCCTCGGTTCGGCGAGACCGGAACGGCTCGCTCGATCCTTCGACGGAAGCTGATCGAAACCAGTTCGAGGATTGGCTTCACGCCCGTGTGAGGCCGCGCGCGGGGAGGGGCGGCTACCCGGCAAGCTCGCGCAGCATGTAGGTTGCGCCTGCGCCGTAGGACGCCAGTTTGTCGCGCGAGGCCGCATCCGGTCCGATGGCGTGGAAGCCGAGACGCTCCCACAGCACGCGCGTGCCATAGACCGAGACCAGCGCAAGCATCGTGATGCCGGATGATCGCGCGAGCTGTTCAATGTCGGCGACATAGCCGCGCGCCACGCCGCCGCGGGCGTCGGGCAGCACCGCGACGTCGTGTATGTAGAGACAGTCGGCATGTTCAGGCAATGGGCCGAGGAAACCGTCGAGCGGCGGGATCTGTTGCTGCATCCAGGGATGCGCCAGGCCATAGCCCGCGATCCCGCTGCCTGCGGCGAGCACGCGGCAGCCATCCGGATAGAGCCGCATCTTTTCCGCGAGCACCTCCGGCCGCTCGGGCAGATCGGGATGGATCCGCGCCGCGATCGCGCTGATCGCTGCGAGATCGGTGGCGTGCGCGCCGCGCCATCGAGGCGTGCTCATCTTCGCTGCTCCGTATCATCAACCGCAATCTATTCCGCCGCCTTGATGCGCGCAGCCAAGAATATCTTGGCCCGCATCGAGCAATAGCCCGGCGATATCACCGGCGATGATTTCCTGAATGGCGCCTGGCATCTGGCGATGCCGTGATGGATCGATGATGCGGCCGGGCATCGCTTGTGCGGGCGATGTCCGGCGCAAGCTTGCGCCGATCTCAAGTTGGCGTATGCGATTGCAGCAACTTTGAAGAGGCGCGATGCGGTGATGCGCCGCTTCGTCGCATGATTCGAATAAAATCAAGCGAAGAGTCTGAAAGCGAACCGAAGCTTCGACTTTCGTTGTGCATAATCGGCTTCGGCAGGGGGCGAGGGCGTTCATCCGCAGCGCATCCCACCAACATGAAAGCAGGAGCACTGGCGTCCCGGTGCGGCAAGCACCTGGATGCGTCGGGGAGTCTTCAATCCATTATCTAGTTTCGCTTGAAAGGATGAAAGCCCGTGAGTGATGCCAATCTGAACGCCGAAACGAATGCTGCTCCGCAAAACGGAGCACCCAACGGAAGCGCAAAGCTCCAGTTCGACGTCCCGTTCTTCAACATGCAGACGATCTTCGGCAATCTCGCCGAACAGGGCGCGACACGGGCCCAGGCAAATTTTGCGCAGATCAAGGCGACCTCGGAGGAGATCACCGCAGCTCTCTGCGATGCCTGCACGACCAATTCCCAGCGGGCCGCCGACTACCGCACCAAGGTCATCGAGATATCCCACGCCAACACCACCTCCACGCTCGAATTTTTTTCCCAGCTCGTCGATGCGAGGTCGTTTGCCGATCTCGTAGATCTCTCCACCGCCCATAGCCGCGAGATCCTTGAAACAGCTTCGGCCCAGAATCGCGAGCTTTGGGACCTCGCCCAGAGGGTTGCGACCGAAACGGCTGAGCCGATCAAGCAGAGCTTGAATCGAGTATTGCGTAGCGCTGCTTGAATCGAAGTGGTTGGCCGCGCGGACCGGCTGGGTGAGCGTCTTCGCAAGAAAAGATGCCGTCCAGCCGGTTGCGGCGCCTCATAGTCGAGGTGATGCCAAGCTGGAGGAAATCGGGATGGGTATGGTAGTGATCAAGTGCCCGGAAACGGGAAGGGTCATTTCGACGGGCATCGAGATGGATCGCGAAAGGTTTCGGTGCACTGCAGTGTTCTTTTCGCGGACCTATTGCAAGATGTGCGCGGCGACACACGAGTGGTTCGCCAAGGAGGCCTGGGTCTACGAGTCGGCCTTGGCGAACGGGACGTCCGGGGACAGGGAATCGTTCGGCGGCGGCGCTGCGTGAAGCAGCTTCATGGCATCCTGCGAAACGATCCGGTCGATCCTTCGGCTCATCACCTTGTAGCACTCGCATGCGACGGCTTCGAGGCGCTGCCTGTCGATCTCGAGTTGACCGCGCCGGCTGGATTTCAGCGCCCTTGACGTTCGAAGGGTCCCGATGACGTGCGTGACCGTGGTACGCCGGACGCCGAGCAATTCCGACAGCGTCTCTTGCGTCAAGGGCAGGACGTCACCGCCATCGGCCCGATCGTGGATGTGAAGCAGCCAGCGGGCCAGGCGGGCTTCGACGGAGTGCAGTGCATTGCAGGCTGCGACATGCTGGATTTGCGTCATCAGCGCCCTGGTGAGAATCTGAACCAAACCTCTGAGCGCGGGGCTGCGTTCGAGCGCCGTCTGAAATCGCGTGGGTGATATCTGCAACGCCGTGCCGGCGACGCGCACGACCGCGGTCATGGGTGAGCGGACGGGCCCTAGCGCCGTCATGAGGCCGATGGCGGCGTCGTTGCCGACCACGGCGGTTGCGGCGGTCTGTCCGTTTGGCAGCTCCATGATGAGGGCGATTGCGCCGCTACAGGGAAAGTAGATGTGATCGATCCGGTCGCCCGATCGAAGCAGGACTGCGTCGTGCTGGAGCGGTACTTTCCGCAAATGCGGCGCAAGCAAAGCAAAATCGGCCGGCGGTAACGCAGCTAACAGGCGATTGCCAACTCTGGTCGCGTACTCCATCACGGGTGTTTATCCCTCGACGGAAGCGGCTGGGAAACGCATCGTCTCAGCCGAGCCGCGTTGCCGCGCAGATACTCGGGCGGCAAAAGCCAACGTATCCTGGCAGGTAAGGTTCCGTTGATCGATCGCAAGGCTTCGGCCCAAGCCTTGTGCCCAAGCCTTGGGCCCACGCCTTTGGTCGACGTTTCTGATCGTCGTCTGATTCAGAAAACGATGGTCGGGCCGTTTTCACACGCTGCGCGCACGGCGCGATCGTTGCTCTACCTTATCCCCTCATACACCATCAATCCGCGGGCGATCTGCAGTTTGCGGATCGCGCGCGGCAGCAGTTTCTCCGGCTGGTGCAGGTAGCGCCACGAGGTGACGGTGAACGGGCCGAGCGCGCCGCATTCATCGTCGAACGGCGCGAGCACGCCGGTCACGCTGACTGGTGTATGCGGGCGGGCGTTGAAGGGCAGCAGCAGCAGCTCGAGATGCGACTTGCTGCCGTCCTCCCGCTGCGCCGTGAGGCCGGCGATCGCGCCCAAGGTCTCTTCGGCGACGATGGTCGTGATCTCCTCGATCTCGCTGCGGCTCGCGTCGGTGAACAGCGCGGCAAAGCCCTGGTCCTTGAGATCGCGGCCGGCCAGCGCGCAGACCCGCGTGCCGGCGACGCGGAACGGAAAGCCGAGTTTTTGCTCGCAAGACAGCACGAAGATGTCGCCGAGCAGCTCGCGCACCGCGGCCGGATCGATATCGGCCCGGTCAGGGGCCCGCGCGCTGCCGCGCTTGTTGTCCCAATACGCGAAGAATGCGCGGCTCGATGGATGTTTCATGTTCGACGCTTACCCTCGGCGCAACCTCATGGGACAAAGCTGTCCCGCTTCAGCGCACCTGAGATCCCTTTGATGTTGTGCAGGAGGGGAATTGCAGCGTCCATGCCGCGGACGCGTTTTTGCCGCCCGCACCGCCAGTTTTGTGCCGTTAACGTTAAATTAACTATGCGCTTTGCCTGTCCGGCACGCCTGCTATGGTGATACCGGTCACAAGCCTTGCCGCTTTCTCCAGGTTCTCGGCGAGGCCTGTACACGGGCGTCAAACAGTTTGGTCACTGGCCGCGGGGAGGGGTGGGGATACACCTTGTTCTCCCATAGCGCCGGAAAGGCCGACACGGACGGGCAGGGCTTTCCCAGGGCCCTGCCTTTTCCTTTCGTGCACTTGCGCAAGGTCGGGAAAGGCGACTATCTCCAAATCCCTTACTTCGAGAAGCCCTCTGCCTCGATCGCGCCTGAAAGCGAAACCGCCTTGGATTCCCCGTCACAACCCCCGCCCGACCATCAGGTCGTCGTCGAAGAGGCCCCGCGCGAGCCGATCCTGACCCTGCCGTGGCCGCTGACGGCCTATGTCGCCCTGCTGGCGCTGATCCATCTGCGGGTGCTGCTGCCGCCGGAGCTGGAGAACTGGACTATCGACGTCTTCGGCTTCATTCCGAAGCGCTACGATTCCTCGCTGGTCAATCTGCAGTTCGAGGGCGGCGCCGGCGCCAAGGTCTGGACCTTCGTCACCTATTCGCTGCTGCACGCCAATCTCACCCATCTCGCCTTCAATGTGTTGTGGCTGCTGCCGTTCGGCAGCGCGCTGGCGCGGCGCTTCGGGGCTTTGCGCTTCTTCGTGTTCCTGGCGGTGACGGCGGCGGCCGGCGCACTTGCCCATCTCGTCACCCACGAGCATGCGGTGGTGCCGATGATCGGCGCCTCGGCCTCGGTCTCCGGCGCGATGGCGGCGGCGATCCGCTTCGCCTTCGTGCGTGGCAGCTTCCTGTCGTTCAGCCGTTCGGACGCCGATACCGCCGCAAAAGTTCCAGCGCTGCCGCTGTTTCGGGCGCTGCGCGATCGACGGATCGTCGGCTTCCTCGCCGTTTGGTTCGCCCTCAACATCATCTTCGGCGTCGGCGGGATCGGCGTCGAAGGCGATAGCGCAGGTGTCGCCTGGGAAGCGCATATCGGCGGCTTCTTCGCAGGCTTGTTGCTGTTCACGCTGTTCGATCCGGTGCCGCGCGTGCGAAGCGATGATGCTGCGGATGCGTCATCACAGGACATTTCAAACGGTATTTGAGGCGGCGCTTGCGGCGCGGCCCGAATTCATCCATCATTCCCTTCGAAAAATGTTCCGAAGCAGCAAGCCGATGGAGGCTGCACTTCGCAAAGCGCTCGAGCCTGCAACCGGCGCTGAAACTGTTAGTTGAAGACTCGCGAACAAGTCCGGACCGCGCAAAGCGGACGGGTCCGATTCAGGGAGGCAACAATGACGGTACGTTCCATTCTCAATACCAAGGGCCACCAAATCATGAGCGTCGCGCCGGACGCCAAGCTCGCCGCTGCCATCAAGCTGCTCGGCGAGAAGAAGATCGGCGCGGTGCTGGTGATGGACCAGAGCCGGCTCGAGGGCATCCTGTCCGAGCGCGACATCGTGCGCGTGCTCGGCGAGCGCGGCGCCGGCGTGCTGGACGAGCCGGTCTCCCAGGTCATGACGCGCAAGGTCGTGACCTGCAAGGAGACCGACACGGTCGCCGAGCTGATGGAGATGATGACCACAGGCAAGTTCCGCCATCTGCCGGTCGTCGACAACGGCAAGGTTGTCGGGCTGATCTCGATCGGCGACGTCGTCAAATGGCGCGTGCGCGAATACGAGTCCGAACAGGAAGCCCTGCGCGACTACATCAAGACGGCCTGAGGAGCTTGATCCGGAAAAGTGCGCAGCGGTTTTCCGAAAAGATCATGCTCAAACAATAACCTGAAGCGCGATGACGATCCCTGATCTCAACGCGCGTCGGGTCTTATTCGACCGCTTTTGGCGCGGCGCCTGCGGGCGCGGGCGCCAGCACGTGGATCGTTTCCTGGATCTGTTCGAGCGCGCGTTCGGCGGCGCGCGCGCCGAGCGCGATCAGGTCCTCGGCACGATGAAAGTCGAACCAGCCGAACTGGCCGACCCGCGGCGTGATCAGAAGATCCGGCGGATCGCCGGCGAGCCGCGCCCGGGTGATGCGGTCCTGCATGATGTTGAAGGCATCGATCATGACCGACGAGATGCCTGGACGGCCGGCAGTGCCGAAAAACTCGCGCTTGACGGTTCTCTCCGCCGAGAAGATGCGCGGAAAACGCCGCTTGGCCGGGGTCTCTTCAGTGACAGGGGTGGCGACAGGCACGGGCATCGCCCCATGCGCATGGATCGTCGTCGAATGCGTGAAGATGTCGGTGGACAGATTGACCGCGATGACGATTTCGGCACCGAGCGCCCGCGCCGCCGACACCGGCACCGGGTTCACCAGCGCGCCGTCCACCAGCCAGCGATCGCCGACCATCACGGGCGCGAAGATGCCGGGCAGCGCATAGGAGGCGCGCATCGCCTCGACCAGACGGCCGCGTGTCAGCCAGATCTCATGGCCGGTCCGGACCTCGGTCGCGACCGAGGCATATTTCATCGGCAGGTCCTCGATCAGGGTTTGGCCGATCGATTGCTCCAGCCGGCTTGCGAGCTTCTCGCCGCCGATCAGACCCGAACCGTTGAGCCGGATGTCGAGATAGCCGAGGATGTTGCGCACGCCTTGCAGGCTGCGGGCCCAGTCTTCCAGCGCGTCGAGCCGGTCGGCCGCATAGGCGCCGCCGACCGCGGCGCCGATCGAGGTGCCGACCACGACATCGGGCACGATGCCGTTGGCCAGCAGCGTTCTCATGATACCGATATGGGCAAAACCGCGCGCCGCGCCGCCGCCGAGGGCAAGACCGATAACGGGCCGGCGGATACTGCCGAGACCGACTTTCTCGCCATTTGCGCCGTTCACACCCCGACCTCTCAACATATCCAGCACCGAAATTCTCCCACTCCGGGCCTTGCTCACTCCAGAGTAGGCGCCGCGCTTCCACTTCGCCAGAAACAGGGCAAAGCATGGTTTATAGCGTTCGGGACGCAGGGGGCAGGAGTGTGGCGAGAACCCGTTGCCTCAGATCTAATCACGCAGGCGTCAACCGGGTTCCACAGAACCGTAATCCATGGGATTTCAGAGGCTTGAATTTGCCGCGTTTTCGGTGAAAAGCAGGAGGCATGACTCCAGGGGGTGACGGCATCATCAGATGGCGGCGCGGCGGCAGGCTGCTGCCGGCGCTTGTCTTTGCCGCATCCTTGGCCGCGTGCCTCGTTACCTCGGGCCAAAACGCTGCGCGGGCGCAGCTTTTCTCCGATCGTCCGCCGCCGGTGCCCCCAGCCTCGGTGCCCGATCCCGGCGGCGCCGTCAGCCTCGCCCCGCCGTCCGGTCCCGGCGCCGCTCCCCCGAGCCTGCCGCCGACCCTGACCCAGCCGAATACGCCGAGCATGCCGCCACCGGCCGTGTCGACCGTGCCGCCGTCCGCACCGCTCAACGCGGCCGTGCCGGGCCAGGGTGTGCTGTCGCTGACCGCAAGATACGGCAAGGATTCTCCGGCGATCAACGGCGGCCTGGTCTGGCGCGTCTTTTCCGATCGTCCCGACGAGAACGGCACCTTCAGGCTGATCAAGGAGGACCGCAGCGCCACCCCCAGCATCGTGCTGCCGCCCGGTAATTACGTCGTGCACGTCGCCTTCGGCCTCGTCAGCGCGGTGCGTACCGTCAGCCTGAAGGCCGAGACCGACCGCGAGTCCTTCGTGCTGCCGGCCGGGGGCCTGCGCATCGAGGGCCGCGTCGGCACCAGCCGCATTCCGCAGAACCAGATCTCGTTTGCGATCTACAAGGGCAGCCAGTTCGAATCCGGCGAGCGCGCCGCGTTGGTGCCGAACGTCGCCGCCGGCGACGTCGTGCTGATCCCGGAAGGCACCTACTACATCATCTCCAATTACGGCGACGCCAATTCGGTGGTGCGCTCGGACATCCGCGTCCAGACCGGCAAGCTCACCGACGTCACCATCACCCACCGCGCTGCCGTGATCACGCTCAAGCTCGTCAGCGACAAGGGCGGCGAGGCGCTCGCCAACACCGCCTGGTCGGTGCTGACGCCCGGCGGCGACGTCATCAAGGAATCGATCGGCGCCTTCCCGCGCGTTGTGCTCTCCGAAGGCGAATACCGCGCCATCGCCAAGAACGAGGGCAAGGTCTACGAGCGCGGCTTCAACGTCGTCAACGGCGTGGATGGTGAGGTCGAAGTCGTGGCGCGGTAGTTGCGGCCTCCGCAAAATCGCACCGCGCTTCTCATCCAGCGCATCTCCAGACGCGAGACGGACCTAACATTTGTTGCGAACGTCCGGTGAGCGTTTGCTTACTAGACATTCCGCACTGTGTTTCGCTTTGCATACCGCTGTAAGCGCTACCAAGCTCCGTCGAAGGATTTGGAAACACCGGCGGCATCGACTTATTCCAGCCTCACCGCGACGTCGTCACACCTTTGCAAGATACGCATTTCCGATAATCAATTTCATTCGCTTTCCGTCCCGCTGGGTTATATGTCGGGCATCCGTCCAATGGGGACGCCGGCGCGGCCTCGGGTAGGCTTGCGTGGCCGGCAAGGAGCAGGGGACCAAGCGCGTCGGCATGTTCGAAGTGATCCTCACCAGGCGCAAACGATTCGGCTGGCGGTGGCAGGTCTGCGACCAGTCCGGCAAGGTTTTTGCCGATGGCTTCGAGCGCACGCGTCCGTCAGCCAAATATCACGGCGAGCGCGCCCTATTTTTCCTGCTGTCGCAGGCCTATTTGCGCAACCGCTCGGCGGCGTCGAGCGAGGATTAGCGCCAGTTCTGCGGCGCTAGATATCGACCACCAATTTGCCCTTCGCGGCGTGATCCCTGATCAGCGCATAGGCCTCGCCGACGCTCTCCATCGTGAAGCGCCTGGCATCGAGCAACGGCACCAGCTTGCCGGCCTCGGCGAGGCGCGTGGCTTCCGCCATGATCTCCCCGTGATGCGCACGGCCTTCGCCTGACAGCAGCGGCAGCAGCGTGAACACGCCGGAATAGGTCGCGGCGCGGAACGACAGCGGCGCCAACGCATGCGTGCCCCAGCCGAGCGCGCTGACGACGTGGCCGAAGCGGCGCACTGCCGCAAAGGAGGCATCGAGCACCTTGCCCCCGACGGTATCATAGACGATGTCGAAGCCGCGGCCGCCCGTGTGCTCAGAGACGTAGGCCTCAATTGAAGTGTCGCGGTCGATGAATGCAGCGCCAAAACCTTCGATGGTCGCGCGCTGCGAGGCCGAGCCGGTCGCGAACACGTCCGCGCCGAATGCGTGTGCGATCTGGATCGCGACATGGCCGACGCCGCCCGCGCCACCATGGATCAAGACTTTTTGGCCGGCCTTCAAAGCGGCGCGGTCGATCAGGCCCTCCCAGGCGGTGATGAAGATCAGGGGCAGGGCGGCGGCCTCGCGCATGCTCAGATTGGCCGGCTTCAGCGCCAGCAAGTCGGCATCGACGGCAGCGAATTCGGCTAGCGATCCCTGCACGCCACCGACGCCGCCGGTCATGCCGTAGACCTCGTCGCCAACCTTGAATCGCGAGACCTCGCGTCCGGTCTGCTCCACCACGCCGGCGAGATCGATGCCGGGGATGGCCGGCAGCGGATGGCGCGCATGCGCGGCCGCGCCGGCATGGATCTTGGTGTCGAGCGGATTGACCCCGCTTGCGCTGATACGCACCAGCACCTCGCGCGGGCCGACCTCGGGTGTGGAAATGGTTGAGATGCGCAAGGGGACGTTCTGGGTCTCCAGTACGCCTGCGCGCATCGTCGATGGTGTGGTCATGATCATCTTGCTCCGTTGTCGCTCTCCAATATGCTCATAATTTTTGCATGGGAAGGAACAGGGATGTACGATGATCGTGCATTTTTGAATGGGCGGAAAACTCGATGGAATGGAGCGACCTGCGCATCTTCCTGGCGATCGCGCGCGAGGGCACGTTAGGGGCTGCCGGGCGAAAAATCGGCCAGACCCAGCCGACGATGGGGCGGCGGCTGCGCGCGCTCGAGCAGGCACTTGGGCAAACGCTGTTCCAGCGCACGGCCGATGGCTTTGTGCTCACGGACGAAGGCACGGCCGTGCTGGCGCGTGCCGAGCGGATTGAGGAGGAGACCATTGCGCTGCAGCGGCAGGCGACCGGTGCCGAGACGCAGCTCGACGGTATCTTGCGTCTGTCCTCGTCGGACTGGTTCGGCACGCTGATGCTGTCGCCTGTTATCGCAGCGTTCGGCAAGAGCCATCCCAAGGTGATCGTCGAGCTCCTGACCGATGCCCGGCTCTACAGTCTGCCACGGCGGGAGGCTGACCTCGTCTTTCGCATCAAGCCATTTAGCGAGCCCGAGGTCATTTCCCGAAAGCTGCTTCACATCCCCTATGCGCTCTACGGCAAGAAGGGCAGCAAGGCACCGCGAGCGGGCGACGGCAGCGGCGTCCGCATCGTGACCATGAACGCGGAATTCGCCGAGATGCCCGACGCCGCCTGGCTCAAGCGCGCGCTGCCGAAGGCGGAGATCGCCGCGCGCAGCAACAACAGGCAGGCGCAGGCCGAGCTCTGCGCCTTCGGCGGCGGGCTTGCTGTGCTGCCGCGGCCGCTCGGCGATCGCGATCGCCGCCTGGTCGTGCTCGACATCGGCGCGAGCCCGCCCGGCCGCGACACTTATGTCGGCTATCACCGCGATCTCAGGCGGTTGGCACGGCTGCGGGCGCTCCTGGATCTCGTGATCGAGAAGATGGCGGGGTGATGCGGCCACAATCGCTTGCGTTGCCCGGCGGGCAAAACACACGAGGCGTGGGGCAATACCTGCCGGGAAAAATATTCCACTTTATCGAAATTCGGAAATGGCGTATGTGTCGTCGCAACCCGGCCCATGGAAGAGGGGCGTATCGCGATCGTCACGACGCGGGCCGGACGGCGGTGGGCGTGGGTCACATCGGCGCGATCAGGCTTTGCAGGGCGGGCAACCGTGAGCGAAACCATCGCGCAAACGACCGGTGTGGTTCCTGCGTACGGCAAAATCGTGTGGTCCTGGCGCCCGGAGCCTGTGCGCCAAGGCTCGTGGTGAGGTGCGATGTCCAACCGGACGTGCACCTCAGTCATCTGCGAGACGACGGGGGCAATAGTGCATCGCTCCCCGGGGAGATCACGACATAAGCCGTCAAACCACTGCGCAGGGAAGGCCGGATGTTGCGGCTTCACCTGTATGCCGCTGTGCAGCCTCTTGTAGCGCAGACTATCGCACAGTGGACCGCGGGTGCCAGTCGGGCACCCGGTCTTCCCTGCGCCCTCTTTCAGTTGAGGGTGACGCTTCAAGCAAAGCTCGGGCGAGTTGAGCCGCGAGGATGTGAAGCTGTGTCTGCGAAGAGGATACAAATTGATGGAGCGACCATGCTTCCGCATACTCCGTCATTGCGAGCGCAGCGAAGCAATCCGGAGATGTCGCGGAAAGACTCTGGATTGCTTCGCTGCGCTCGCAATGACGGTGTTGATGCAGGTGTGCCCAAAACGCAAACTCGTGCCCCGGACGCAGCGCAGCGTACCCGGCGATGCGGAGCATCGTCCGGTGCGGTGCGCTGCAGAGCCGGGGCCCATCTATCAGCGAGCTCTGACGCTTGCTGGGTCCCGGCTCTGCGCAGCAGCGTAAGAACGCTGCAGCGCGTCCGGGACACCAGAGTGCAGGATGTCACGGGCGGCGTAGCTCTTCGGGGTAGCAGCCGTAGACCAGTTCCTTGAAGGCAGGCGTGATGCGGCCGCGTTCGTTCTGGGTCTGCTGCATCAGGAGGTAGACCATATCGAGCTTGGGATCGACGCCGAAATAGGTGCCGCTGCCCGAGTCCCATTTCAATTCGCCGATCGAGCCCGCCGGCGGCGGCTTGGCGTTGCCGGGGTCGGTTCGGACCGCAAGGCCGTAGCCATAGCCGAAGCCATCGCCGGGGAAATAGAAATAGTCGCGTTCGACGCCGGAGCCGGGCCCGATCTGATCACTCGTCATGGCCATGAAGGCGGCCGGGCTGAGGTAGCGTTTGCCGTCGAGCTCGCCGCCGTTGAGCAGCATCTGCGCGAAGCGTTGATAGTCAGTGATGGTCGAGAGCAGGCCGCCGCCGCCGGATTGCCATTCCGGATGGTCGAGACGTTCGCGCTCGCCATCGAGCAGGATCTGGTCGCTCGGCAGCGGCCGCGCCAACCGTTCGATCTCGTCTTGGGTCGACAGCAGGAATTTGGTGCTGGTCATGCCGAGCGGATCGAAGATGCGCTGCTTGAGCGCATCGTACAGCGTCTGCCCGGTGATGATCTCGATGACAGCCCCGAGCACGTCGGTCGAATGGCCGTAGCGCCACAGCGTCCCCGGCTCGCGCGCCAGCGGCAGCCTTGCGATACGGTCGGCAAATTCCCTGTTGTTGAAGGGGCCCTCGAAGATATGCGCCGCCTTGTAGGCGAGTTCGACCCATCTGCCGCCGATATAATCGTAGGTGATGCCCGAGGTGTGCCGCATCAAATCCCTGATGGTCACCGCATGGACCGGCGGCACCATCTCGAGCGCCATCGAGCCATCGGGCTTGGTGATTTCCATTCCCACCTTCGTGGCGGCGAAGAGCGGGATGTATTTCGACACGGGATCGCTAAGCGCCAGCTTGCCCTCGTCGATCAGCATCATTGCCGCGAGGCTGGTGATCGGCTTGGTCATCGAATGGATGGCGAAGATCGTGTCCGGCGTCATCGACAGGCGCGTCCTGACATCGCGGACACCGAACATCTTGAAATAGACAGGCTTGCCGTGCTGCTGGATCAGCACAATCGCGCCCGCCAAGCGGCCGCTGGTCACCTCGTTTTCGAAGAACGTGGTGATGCCTCGCAGTCTGTCGGGTGCGGGAGCGGGGACGTCGCCAGCGCGGCCCTGCGCCATCGTGCCGGCCAGCATCGCGGCCCCGACCAGAAATTCACGACGCTTCATCCGGGCTTCCTCCCTCGCCGGAAGCAAAGCCGCAAGACATCAGGGGCGTCAACGAAACTTCGATTAGAAACGGGTCACGATTTCGGAAAGGACCGGTCGCGGGCGATCCTCGCTCGGCTTGGTCGGTTTGCCGATATGCACGAGCCCTGCGAGTTTCTCGTCCGCCTTGAGGCCGAGTCCATCAAGCACGTCGCGATCGAACGCGAACCACCCGGTCAGCCAGGCCGCGCCGTAGCCAAGCGCGGTGGCGGCCGTGACGATGTTCATGGCGCTGGCGCCCGCCGACAGCTCCTGCTCCCACGCCGGCACCTTGGGATGCGGCTTGGTGAAGCTGACGATCCCGATCACCAGCGGCGCATCGGTCAGGCGCTTGCGTTCGGTCTCGACATCGGCTGCGGGGGCGCCGGGATTCTTGCGGGCGAAGACTGTTGCGATCACCTCGCCGGCGCGCTGGCGCGCATCGCCCTCGAAAATGATGAAGCGCCAGGGCGTAAGCTTGCCGTGGTCAGGCACGCGCGCGCCGATCGTGAGAATGGTCTCGAGCTCGGCCGGCGAGGGGCCGGGGCCGGTCATCTCGCGCGGCTTGACCGAGCGGCGGGTTTTCAGGAGTTCGATGGCATCAGGCATTGCGATGGCCTCTTCGGATGGGCGACGGGCGTGCCATGCCGAGATAGGCATGCACGCCCGCGACCGAAAGCGATTTTAGATCGATTTCAACGATCAGACCGCGCCGCGCGCCCGCCGGACGTCAGGCGGGGTCGCCTCGTCGACGAGGGCGGCGATTGCCTCCTCCGTCGTCATCACCTTCTGGCCGTCGCTGCCGAGCCGGCGGACCGAGACCGAATGCGTCTCGGCCTCCTTCTTGCCGACCACGAGCAGCGCCGGAATCTTGGCCAGCGAATGCTCGCGGACCTTGTAGTTGATCTTTTCGTTGCGCAGGTCGATCTCGACACGCAACCCCGCGCGTCGCGCCTGCTCCAGCACCACCTTGGCGTATTCATCGCCTTCCGAGGTGATGGTGGTGACCACGACCTGCACCGGCGAAAGCCAGAGCGGGAAGTTGCCGGCATAGTGCTCGATCAGGATGCCGATATAGCGTTCCATCGAGCCGCAGATCGCGCGGTGCACCATGACGGGCGGTTTCTTGCCGCCGTCATGGTCGATGTAAAATGCACCGAACCGTTCCGGCAGGTTGAAGTCGACCTGCGTGGTGCCGCACTGCCAGTCGCGACCGATGGCATCGCGCAGCACGTACTCGAACTTCGGCCCGTAAAAGGCGCCTTCGCCCGGATTGATCTCGGTCTTGATGTGGTTGTTCTGCGCCTGGATCTCGCGCAGCACCGTCGCCATCACGCGCTCGGCGTGATCCCACATCGCATCCGTGCCGACGCGCTTTTCCGGCCGCGTCGACAGCTTGACCGTGAGATCGCCGGTGAAGCCGAAATCGGCATAGGTCGACAGGATCAGATCGTTGATCTTCAGGCATTCCTCGGCGAGCTGGTCCTCGGTGCAGAAGATGTGCGCATCGTCCTGGGTAAAGCCGCGCACGCGCATCAGCCCGTGCATGGCGCCGGACGGCTCATAGCGATGCACCACGCCGAACTCGGCGAGGCGCAAGGGCAGGTCGCGGTAGCTCTTCAGGCCGTGCTTGAAGATCTGGACGTGGCCGGGGCAGTTCATCGGCTTCAGCGCAAACCAGCGCTTGTCCTCGGCCTCGTCGCCGGCCGACTGCGCCGCGAACATGTTCTCGCGGTACCAGCCCCAATGGCCAGAGGTCTCCCACAGCACCTTGTCGAGGATCTGCGGCGCGTTGACCTCGCTGTAATCGCCGGTCAGGCGGCGGCGCATATAGGCGATCAGCTGCTGGAAAATCGTCCAGCCCTTGGGGTGCCAGAACACGACGCCCGGGCCTTCCTCCTGGAAGTGGAAGAGGTCGAGCTCGCGTCCGAGCTTGCGATGGTCGCGCTTCTCGGCTTCCTCGATCTGCTTGAGGTAAGCGTCGAGGTCCTCCTGCTTGGCGAAGGCCGTGCCGTAGATGCGGGTCAGCATCGGGTTGTTGCTGTCGCCGCGCCAATAGGCGCCGGCCACCTTCATCAGCTTGAAGGCGCCTCCGACCTTGCCGGTCGAGGTCATGTGCGGGCCGCGGCAGAGATCGAACCAGTCGCCCTGGTAGTAGATCTTGATCGGCTCGTTGCCGGGAATGGCGTCGACCAGCTCGACCTTGAAGGCCTCGCCCTTGTCGCGGAACACCTGCTTGGTTTTCTCGCGATCCCAAACCTCTTTCGTGAAAGGCTTGTCGCGCGCGATGATCTCGCGCATCTTTTTCTCGATCGCGGCAAAGTCTTCCGGCGTGAACGGCTCATTGCGGAAGAAGTCGTAATAGAAGCCGTTCTCGATCACGGGGCCGATGGTCACCTGCGTGCCCGGCCACAGCGTCTGCACGGCTTCAGCGAGCACGTGGGCGCAGTCGTGGCGGATCAGCTCCAGCGCCTCCGGCTCGTCGCGCGAGATCAGCCTGAGCTTGGCATCGGCCTCGATGGGGTCGTTGAGATCGGTGAGCACGCCGTCGAGCATCATCGCCACGGTGCGCTTGGCGAGCGAGGGCGAGATGCCCTTGGCGATGTCGAGGCCGGTGATGCTCTTGTCATATTGGCGCTGGGCGCCGTCGGGGAAGGTGAGGGTGACTTTGGCTGCGGGGGACACGGGCTTCAGATTGCTGAGGGAATATTGGAAGCCGGATTCGGATTTGGGCTGGTCGGACATTGCTTTTCTCCTGAGGCTCACTCCTGCGAACGAGCGCAGGTAAGCGGGAACGAGCGATATATCAGGCGATTCGGCCCGTGCAATCCGGCATTTCCAAGAAAGTGGCGCGCAAAAGCGGAGGCGGCCCGTCAACTATTTCGAGCAGCGCCCTTTAACCGGCTGCCAGCCGCTCTACATGCAGCTGCATGGAAAGTCCCCGCGCCGGCCGTTTTACGGCAACCGCCCTGATGCTTGGCAATCTCGTGACCGGCTGCTCGGTGCTGGCTCCTGCGGGGATGCTGCCGGAGATGTCGGCCGGGCTCGGCGTCAGCATCCATGCGGCCGGGCTGCTCATCACCTTCGGTGCGATCATCCTGTGCATCGGCTCGCCGCTGACGGCGTGGCTGACCAGCCGCATCGAACGGCGGATGTTGCTCACGACCACGCTTGCGGTGCTGGCGTTCGGCAATCTCGCCTCGGCCTTTGCACCCGACTACACGAGCCTCCTCTTCATCCGCCTGGTGATGCTCGCCGTCGGCGCGCTGTACACGCCGCAGGCCGCTGGCACGGCGGCGCTGATCGTGCCGGCGGAGCGGCGTGGCAGCACGATCGCCTATATCTTCCTCGGCTGGTCGCTTGCGGCCGCCGTCGGCCTGCCGCTGATCACCTTCATCGCCAGTCGCTATGGCTGGCGCGCCGCCTATGGCACGATCGGCGCGCTCGGATGTGTGAGCTTCCTGTTGCTGCTGGTGCGGCTGCCGGCCGGCCTCAAGGGTACGCCGGTCGACCTGAAGACGTGGAGCGAGGTTGGCCGCAACAGGTCTATCCTGCTGCTGCTTTTGATCACCATGCTGCAAATGTCCGGACAGTTCGCGGTGTTCACCTTTATGGGCCCGCTGCTCAAGAAGCTGACCGACGCAAGCCCGGACGCGATTGGCCTTGTGTTCGGCATCTACGGTGTGTGCGGCTTCCTCGGCGTCGTGGTGGCGAGCCGCATCGTCGATACCTGGGGCCCTTATCGGACCTCCCTGCTGTTCACGTGCCTGTTGCTGGCGGGCGTCGCGGGGTGGGCGATTGGCGCGGGCAGCCTGGTGTTGATGGCGATCGGGGTTGCGATCTGGGGGCTGGGCTTTGCCTCGACCAATTCGATGCAGCAGGTGCGGCTGGTCGCGGCCGCTCCGCCGCTTGCGCCCGCAACCGTCGCGCTCAATACATCGGTCCTCTATATCGGCCAGGCCATTGGCTCCGCCGTCGGCGGGCTGTTGTTTGCCCGCGACCTGCTGCACAGCACAGGCTTCGTGGCGGTCGGTCTCGTCGTCCTGGCGCTGGTCCTGGTGGTCGTGAGCCGGCCCCGGCCGGCCGCTGTGGTCTCGGTCTGATGGCTGTGTTTGCCCTGCGCAAGGCGCTTGGCAAACGGCGCGGGAGGGCGCTAGAAGGCCAGAGGTGGGGACCAAAGAGAGTTGACTGAAATGAGGATGATTCTGGCGATTGCCGCGGTGCTCTATTCAGGCTCCGCACTTGCGCAAACCGACAAGCCACCGATGGTGGGGGACAAGCCGCTGGTGCAGGTCAAGCCCAAGGGGACCAAGGCTGGGACCAAGGAGGCGGCCGCCAAGCCGGCCGCTGCTGCGGCAGCGAAGGGCAAGCCGCAATCGGTCGCGGCGCGGCTCCAGGCCTGCCTCGACGTGGATGATGGCACCAAGGACCGACTCAATTGCTACGACGCCATCATCCCGCCCGCGCCCAAGCCGAAGCCGCCCAAGGCCAAGGGCTACGCCGATTGCAAATTCTTCAAGGAAGAGGACGAGAGGCTGGCCTGCTTCAACGGCTTTGCCGAGAGCATTCCGAAGCTGCCGAAGAACTGAGCGCCCGGTCGCTCGTGTCCGGGCTAGCGGGTTGGTGCCGATGAGCTGGTGGTGGCGACGCGCGTCAGTGCCAGCGCCGGCGTTGCCGACATCTTCACCAGTACGTCCTTGAGCGGGTACTGCGTCCACGCGCGGTTGACGTAGTCGCGATGGGTGATGCCCTCGCCGGTTTCGACGAACACGACGCTGCCCGGACGCAAGGGGCCGTCCATGTCCTCGGAGACAGCGATACCCTTTTGCTTGAGCATGCTCATCAGCTCGCGGTCGCGCCTTGCCGTGTAGTGGGTGTAGGAGCTGACGAAGAAGCCGGAGCGGTGGCTCTCGATCCAGGACGCGAACTTGTCCATCTCGCCATAGACCGCATCGAGCAGCACGACGCCGCGGACGCGATCGCTGATGCCGCCGACCTCGAGGCTCCACGCGGTCGGTAGGAAGCCGCCGCTATAGCCGACGATCACGATCGGCATGTTAGCGAAGGCGCGCGCACTGTTGGGATCGCCGGTCAGCTGCGCAAGGTGGCTCGCCGATTCCTCCATGAAGCGTTTGAGGCCGCCGGGCTGCCAGAATTTTCCGGCGCTGGAATCGGCGGCATCGAAGGCCATCTGCGGCGCCAGCAGCACGGCGTTGGCGCCGGAATCGGTGATTTGCTGCGGCACCAGCTGGCGGTCGCGCACGTCGCGCTCGAGCGTCGCGCCGTTGCCGTGGAAGAACACCACGATCACGCCAGGCTTGCGTACGTCGAAATGTTCGGGGACGTGCACCAGCACGCGGCTGTCGTTGTAGGTCTCGTCCTGCCAGAACACGCGGCCCGAATAGCTGCGATGGCCGCGACGGTCGCCCTTGGAGATGTTGAGGAAGGGCGCGTCGGAGGCGGGGTTGTTGCCGAAATAGGGGAAGGCCGAGGACTTCATGCTGACGAGGGTCGTCAGATCCTGGCGCGGCGGACGCTGATAGGGGACCTGCGGCGCGAGCGAGGCGACCTTGTAGGGCGCCTGCTCCGGCTGCTGCTGCACGGCGCGCTTGGGCGAGAAGTCCGACATCTGCCGCTGCAGGAAACTCTCGCTCGCCGAGGGAAAGCGCTCCCTGAACTGCGGGGCAGGGAAGCGATCCTCGAACGTGTCGCTTGCGACGCGCTGATTGGCGGTCTGCGGGTTGGTCTTCGCAACGACCTGGACGTTGGCCTGCGAGCTTGCGGCTAGCGCTGTCGGGTTGGGCGACTGGCCGCATTGAACCAGCGTGAGCGACAGTGGCACCAAGCCTGAGGCCAGGGCGATCCGAAGCGCGCGACCGCGCGCCCCGGACGCCCAGGTCCGGTCAGCGCGCATGTCTGCCTTCAATTTCGGAACGGCCCCGACCATCCACCCATGACCCCAAGCCTGACCCCATCCAAGTCACGAACCGTCGGCAAACTTTAAGACCATTGAGCCGACTGGCGTTTAGGAGACGTTAAGCGTCCGGAGAAACTTCCCCACCTCCAGAGTGACCGAAAAATGCCACGCAATCGTGTCGCGATTGTGGGAGAGACAGGCGCATAGCTCGGGCGACTACGGGGTTATTGGCCCAAAGCGCGTAGAGAAGGTGGCGGACTACCGATTTTGGCCGCCTCATTTAACCCTTGTTAACCCTGCTTGAATTGACTGAACCAATCTGCACGATGCCTCCAACGAGGCTCGATGCCTGAGGCTCAAGGACCCAGATGACGGCATCAGATGCGGGAACTGCGCCCTGGAGCGGGCGACTGACCAGCGGCTCCGGGGTTTCCGTTCTGGTCGCAACCGCGATCGTGGTTGCGGACATGATCGGGGTGGGCGTCTTCACCAGCCTCGGCTTCCAGGTCAAGGATATCCCCTCGGGTTTCTCCATCCTCGCGCTATGGACGGTCGGCGGCATCGTCGCGCTGTGCGGCGTGTTTTCCTACAGCGAGCTGGGCGCGATGTTTCCGCGCTCGAGCGGCGAGTACAATTTCCTCGGTCGCGCCTATCACCCGGCCTTCGGTTTCCTTGCCGGCTGGGTCTCGGCCACGGTCGGCTTCGCAGCGCCCGTGGCGCTCGCGGCCATGGCGTTCGGCGAATACGCCAAGTCGGTGATGCCAGATCTTCCGCCGATCCCGCTTGCCATCGGCGTCGTCTGGCTGGTCTCGATCGTGCAACTGACCGGCGTGAGGCATTCGTCGACCTTTCAGTTGATCTCGACCATTCTCAAGGTCGTGCTGATCATCGCTTTCCTGATCGCCGGCTTCGTCGTCGGTATGCCGCAGCCGATCTCCTTTGCTCCGCAAGCTGGCGATCTCGCCCATATCGTGAGCGCGCCTTTCGCGATCGGGCTCGTCTTCGTGATGTACTCGTTCTCCGGCTGGAATGCCGCGACCTACATCATAGGCGAGATGAACACGCCGCAGCAGAGCCTTCCGCGCGCGCTGCTTGCGGGTACGCTGATCGTCTTGGTGCTGTATGTCGCGCTTAATGCGGTGTTCCTTTATGCGACGCCGATCAGCGCGCTGGCGGGTCAGCTCGATGTCGCAAGCGTCGCCGGCAGCGCTATCTTCGGCGCGCTTGGCGGCCGGATCGTCGGGGCAATGATCTGCGTCGGCCTGATCTCCTCGATCAGCGCGATGATGTGGATCGGCCCGCGCGTGATGATGACGATGGGGGAGGACATTCCCGCGCTGCGCGTGTTCTCGAAGCGATCGGCGAGAGGCGCGCCGGCCTACGCCATCCTGTTTCAGCTCGCGGTCGCCAACCTGCTGCTGTTCACGCGCAGCTTCGAGGCTGTGCTCGACTTCATCCAGTTCGCGCTCTTGTTCTGCTCGTTCTTCACGGTGGCCGGCGTCATCAAGCTGCGCATCACCGATCCTGATTTGCCGCGGCCTTACCGCGCCTGGGGATACCCGTTCACGCCCCTCATTTTCCTGCTCGTGACCGCGTTCATGATGTACTACCTCCTGACCGAGCGGCCCGTGCAGTCGCTGTCGGGGATGCTCGTCATGCTCGCGGGCCTGTTGATTTACGCTGTTTTCCGCAGGCGGCCGGTCGCCGCAGCCAATTCACACAATCGCGAATAGACATGTTTCGACCCATGAGATTTGCGGCCGTCGCTCTTGCCCTGCTGGCCGCGACCATCTCGTCCGTACGTGCGGCCGAGGTCACCTACGACGACACCGCGCGCTTCCTCGCGGGCATGCAGCCTGCGGCGGATTCGCCGCTGATGGCGTTGACCAGGGACTCCTCCTGGCAGCATCACGCAAAATTCTTCGACGGCGCCTTCGCCCAGCTCGAGCAGCGGCAGCTTTCGAAGATCCGGAGCTGGTCCGACGTCAATCTCGCCGCGCCGCGGCCGACGATGTTCTATTTGTTCAGTGGCCCGGATTTCCTCTACGCCAACGCCTTCTATTCCAAGGCCAGCACCTATGTGCTCGGCGCGCTCGAACCTGTCGGCGCGGTGCCTGATTTGACCAGGCTGTCGCGCGGCTCCGTCGATGCGGCGCTGTACAATGTCGAGCGCTCGCTCGGCTCGATCCTGAGCTTTTCCTTCTTCATCACCAAGCAGATGAAGGTCGACCTGCACACAAATCAGGTCAACGGCACCCTCCCGATCCTCTACGTTTTCCTGGCGCGCTCCGGCAAAACCATCCGCAACGTCGAGATGGTCGCGCTCGACGACAAGGGCGGAGTACACGTCGGGAATGACAATCCTGGGCCGAACGCCACGCGCGGCGTCCGCATCACCTTCGCGGGCTCCGACGGTGAGGCGCGCACCCTTTATTATTTCTCGACGGATCTCTCCAATCCTGGGGCACGCGCCGCCGGCTTCCTGAAATTCTGCGAGACCCTCGGCCCGGGCAACAGTCTGATCAAGAGCGCGTCCTATCTGCTGCACTCCGGCAACTTCACCGTCGCGCGCGACTGGCTGCTCGCCAACAGCGCGACCATCATCCAGGACGATTCCGGCATTCCGCTCGCCAACTACAATCCGCGGCAATGGCGCTTTTTCCCGTTCGGCCGCTATCTCGGTCCGATCGACGAATTCCCCGGCCGCTATCAGGACCGTTACGCCGAGTTGTTCACGCGCGCGCAGCCCATCGATTTCGGCGTCGGCTATCGCTGGCGCATGCACGAGTCGAATTTGCTGCTGTCCGTGAAGGTCGCGGGGGGCGATACGCTGCCTGCTGCGGAGGCGTCGTCGTCCGTCGAGCCGGCGCCGAAACCGCCGCGGCCCAAACGGCCGCGTCCGCCCGAGTCGATTCCACCGCCGCCCGGACGCTTTTTCTGGTTTCGTTAGCTACCAGTGCACGTTCTGGCTGGGCACGATGAAGGCTGTCGTGCTTGGCGGCGTTGCAAGAGATGTTGCCAGATACCACCCGGAGCCGATGACCAGCACGAGTAGCGCGGCCATCGCGATCATGTCGATCGTGCGCGGATCGTGATCCCTGGGATTGAAGCTAATGTGCAAACCAGGCCTGAAATGAAAATGACGGCTGATTTTCCAGCGCATTGTTGTTTCCTCCTGCGGGAGCATCACAACAACGCGAGGGAGAAGTTCCGGTTCCGCCCAGGGTAGCGATGCGTGAAGCAGCGCAGCATGGTTACGAGGCGTTGACGCCGCGCCAGCGGCCGTAGCGCCACGGCAAATACCAGCGTGCGCGTTGCGGGGCAGCGAGAGGCACGTTGTCGATGCCTGATGTGCCGAAGGGATTGCAGCGCAACAGCCGGGCGATTGTCATCCAGCCACCGGCCCAGAGTCCGAAGCGCTCGATGGCTTCGTCGCCGTATACGGAGCAGGTCGGCAGATGTCGGCAGTTATAGCCGACCAAGGGCGACAGCGTATGCCGATAGAGCCAGATCAGCGCGCGACCAAATCTGCGCGGCAGCCGCAGGGCTTGCGCAATTGGTGCGGAACAATGCTCGCAGGCTGAGCGCTTCATGTGCGATGTGCCGACGTCCTGTGCGCACCAATGCTCGGTTCCAGCGCAGGGAACAGCGAGCTGTTGTACGCGCGCCATATTTTGCCTGCTTTCAGGGAGCAGTGCAGCAAGTACCTATGGACGATCTGTATTCCCCCGGATACCATTTTTGTGACGTCCATGTGTAGACTCGCGGGAACACCGATACGGGGCTTGCCTGAATCGCCTTGGGGCTTGGGGAAGGAACCAGTTTGACAGTTCTGAAGTCGCTCAACCTTCGTGGTTGGTTGCTGGTGGGAACCGCCGCTTGCGGCGTCGTGCTGGCGGGGGCCATCGCGACCTTTGGCTCGCCGGCCAGCGCTGGCGCCTCGCTCGAAGAGCGCAAGCTGCCGATGAAGTTTGGCTGGGTTGCCTGCGAGCCTAATTGCCGCGGCTGGGTCAGCGCAGTCGGCATTATCACCGCAGATACTCCGAAGGACTTTGACGACTTCGCCCGCGGCCGGCAGCTCGGCGGCGCTACAGTGGTGCTCGACTCCAGCGGCGGTTCTGTCAACGACGCGATCACGCTGGGCCGGCGCTTCCGCAATCTCGGTCTCCTGACCACCGTCGGGGTCACGCAGCAGAACGGCGGCGGGAAGGGCGCCCGTCCGAGGGTCGCCTCGGAGGCCTATTGCGAATCCATGTGCGTGTTCCTGCTGCTGGCCGGCAAGAAGCGCTACGTGCCTGATGCGGCCCATGTCCGCGTCCATCAGATCTGGATGGGCGATCGCGCAGACGACGCCAAGGCGGCAAGCTACAGCGCGCAGGATTTGATGATCGTGGAACGCGACATCGGCCGGCTCGCCAAATACACCTTCGACATGGGCGGGGCGGGGGATCTGCTGTCGCTCGCTCTGAACGTGCCGCCGTGGGAAGATCTGCATGAGCTCGATGCGTCTGAGCTGAAGTTGACCAATCTCGTCACGACCGATCTGGTGTCCGACGTGCTGCCGCATGTGGACGTCACGGCGCCTGCAATGGCGGACCTTGCGCCAAAGACGCAGGCAAGGTTCGGCGAGGAACCGGAGCCTGCCAAGTCGACCAAGACGGCGGAAGCGCTGGTCCCGACCGGGGGCGTGGCGACGCCGGCCGCAGCGCCGCAGAAGTAAGAGCCTCAGTCTCAGGCTTGCAAGGGGGCCGGGTGCTTCGCCTTGGCCTCGATTTGGCCGATCGCATCGACCACGGCATCGAAGGTGAGGAGCGTCGAGGCATGACGCGCCTTGTAGTCGCGGACCGGCTCGAGGAATTTAATTTCTTCCCATTTGCCTTCAGGAGGAGCGCCGTTCTCCTTGAGCATCTTGCGAACGGTTTCGCGTAACTCACGGAGTTCGCTGGCAGTCGAGCCGACCACGTGACTTGCCATGATGGATGAAGAGGCCTGTCCCAGCGCGCACGCCTTCACGTCATGCGCGAAGTCGGTGACGGTGTCGCCCTCCATCTTGAGGTCGATCTTCACGGTCGAGCCGCACAGCTTCGAATGGGCGGTCGCGGTGGCATCGGGATCCGGCAACCGTCCGAGGCGCGGAATATTACCGGCCAGCTCGATAATCCGCTTATTATAGATGTCGTTCAGCATGTGATGGAGTCCAACACTTACCTGCCGGATCGGCCTTGGCTGGCGCGGTCCAGGGTCCTATATAGGGGCGGAACTGGCGGAAAAACAGTCCGGCGGTGCGTCGGCGGTGATCCATATCCGTCAGCCGGCGTTGTTGCCGAGTGGCCTTTTTCGCCAAAACCGTTCTCTTCAGGCGTCCGGCGGCTTGTCCGCCCCGTCTGCCGGTGACACTCCGGCCGCAAGGCCGTCGAACGGAGTAGACATGGACGCAACGATCAAATCCATCCGCCCGAACAAGCCTTCCGACCGGCAGCCCGAGAGCCGACCGGCCGAGCTTGACCCCGCCGAATTCCTCGCGGCCGCTGTCCGCGCCGACCAGCCGCGCCCCGCGCGTGCCGAGGCGGAAGCGGCGGTGAAGACGCTGCTCGCCTATATCGGCGAGAACACCGGGCGTGAGGGCCTGCTCGACACGCCGCGCCGAGTGGTCGAGGCTTTCGACGAGCTCTATCAGGGCTATCACCAGTGCCCGGCCGAGGTGCTCGATCGCACCTTCGGCGAGACCGCCGGCTATGACGACTTCGTGCTGGTGCGGGACATCGAGTTCACCTCGCAGTGCGAGCATCACATGATGCCGTTCTACGGCAAGGCGCACATCGCCTATACGCCGGTGGAGCGCGTCGTCGGACTGTCCAAGCTTGCCCGCCTGACCGACATCTTCGCGCGCCGGCTCCAGACCCAGGAGCATCTGACGGCGCAGATCGCAGCCGCGATCGACGAGATCCTGAAACCGCGCGGCGTTGCCGTCCTGATCGAGGCCGAGCATACCTGCATGTCGGTGCGAGGCGTCGCCAAGCATGGCGCCTCCACGTTCACCAGCCGCTACACCGGCATGTTCCGCGACAATCCTGCGGAGCAGGCCCGGTTCCTGTCCATGGTGCGAGGCATGACGCGCTGACCTCGCGAACAACTGGCGAGATTTGTCGTGTCAGCTCACTCCCATGAGATTGAGGAAGGCCTGGCTTTCCTTCCCAAGTTCGATGCGAATGGCCTCGTGACCTGCGTGGCGACGGACGTCGCCACCGGCGACGTGCTGATGGTCGCGCATATGAATGAGCAGGCGTTGCGCAAGACCATTGCCACCGGCGAAGCCTGGTACTTCAGCCGTTCGCGCAATGCCTTGTGGCGGAAAGGTGAGACCTCAGGTCAGACCCAGCGCGTGGTCGAGATCCGCACCGATTGCGACCAGGACGCGGTCTGGATTCGCGTCGAGCAGATCGGCGCGGCCTGCCACACTGGCCGAAGGTCGTGCTTCTATCGCAAGATCGAGGCCGAAGGCGGGGGCGCAAGGCTGGTGTTCGTCGATGCGGACAGGCTGTTCGATCCGAACGCTGTCTACAAGAAATAGGCCCCCGTCATTGCGGGGCGCGCGAAGCGCGAGCCCGGAATCCATTGTACGGCAGCACGCGCGATTCAATGGATTCCGGGCTCATCGCTGTGCGATGCCCCGGAATGACGGCGGTCCCGGAATTAACCCCGCATTAACCATAGATGTCCCACGGTGGGACGATCAGGCGTCCGAATTGCCGGCGCCGCTCAAACGCCGCGCGGGGCGGGCGCTTCATCATGTCGGTCGACAATTCCAGTGCCACGCAGATAGCCGCGAGCGACGGCTTGAAGCGCGTCGCTGGTGCGATCAAGCAGGGCTCGAACCAGACCGGCGTCAGCTTCGAATACATGCTGACCACCGCCAAGATGGAATCGGATTTCGATCCATCGGCTGGCGCCACCACGTCATCCGCCCACGGCCTCTATCAGTTCATCGATCAGACCTGGCTCGGCACGGTGAAGGAGGCGGGTCCCCAGCTCGGCTATGGCAACTATGCCGATGCCATTACCAAGACTTCGTCGGGCAGCTACACCGTCGACGATCCCTTCATGAAGCGCTCGATCCTGAAGCTGCGTGACGATCCAGAGGCCGCATCCAGCATGGCGGCGGCGCTGACGCAGTCCAACAGCTTCAGGCTCACCGGTCTGCTCGGCCGCAGGCCATCCGACAGCGAGCTCTACATGGCGCATTTCATGGGTGTCGGCGGCGCAGCGAAACTGATCGCCAATGCCGAAGACAATCCGCAAGCGGTCGGTGCGCGGCTGTTTCCCAATGCGGCATCCGCCAACCGCTCGATCTTTTACGCCAGGGACGGCCGCGCGCGCAGCGTCTCTGAAGTCTATTCGGTGCTGAATGCGCGCTACGCCAGCGCTTCGAACGCGAAATCGACGCGCAGCGCGATGGCGATGTATGGCGACAAGCCCTCGACCACGCAGGTCGCCGCCACCAATGGCGTGCAGCCGATGATCAACAGCGCCGCCTATCTCCAGACCTTTCCGGAGGCGCGCGGCGTGACACCGGTAAGCGCAACATCGGCGGCCAGCGTCGCCGACAACACGCCGGTCACGCCGGCTTTCCGCTCGATCTATCAGCCCGGCGATGCGACACAGCCGGTCTCGACGACGGTGCAGAAATTGTGGGGCAACAACGCCTCGCTCACGTCAATCGCCTCGGCAACACCGGACGTGCGCCCGCCGCAACCGCTCGATCTCTTCAGCGATCGCAGCGGTGCATACTCCAGCTAGCGCGGCCGCGCCCGCTCGGCGACCTTCAGCCCTTAATAATTCATCAATAAAACCAGCCAGTTATGGTGAACGCTTTGTTAAGCGTCGTGGTTTATTTTGTGTTGCAGGTGACATCCAGTCACCGCTTCGCTTTTCGTTGCGTAAGCCGGAAGCAACATGATTGTTCGGCAGTTCATCAATTGGATCAGGACCGCGCCCGCCGGTGAGCGGGCGGAGGCAACGCGGGCGTTGGCCCGGGCCTGGCTCATCTCAGATCTTTCCCATGACGACCGCGTCGCCGCTGAAGGCGCGCTTTTGATGCTGCTCGACGATCCTTCGCCGCTGGTGCGGCGGGCGATGGCCGAGGCTTTTGCGCGCAGCATGGACGCTCCGGCGTCGATCGTGCGGGCATTGTCGGCGGACCAGCCGACCGTGGCGCTCCCCGTGCTCGAACATTCGCCGCTGCTGATCGATGCCGATCTCGTCGACATCGTCGCGACCGGCAATGACGAGGTGCAGTGCGCGGTCGCCCGCCGCATCAACCTGCCGGTCTCGGTCTGCGCCGCCATCGCCGAGGTCGGCTGCGCGGCTGCGGCCCTCGAGCTGATCGAAAATCCCCATGCCGAGCTCGCGCCGTTCTCCTGGACGCGCATCGTCGAGCGCCACGGCCATCTCGCCGCGATCCGCGAGGCGATGCTGGTGCTGGACGATATTCCGGCCGCAACGCGCGCCGCGCTGGTGGCAAAACTCTCCGATACGCTGGCCCAGTTCGTCGTCGCGCGCAACTGGCTGAGCGCCGACCGCGCCGAGCGCATGACGATCGAGGCCCGTGACCGCTCCACCATCAACATCGCGGCGCGCTCGCGCGGCGATGACATGCAGGGCCTGGTGAAGCACCTGCGCGTCACCGGCCAGCTCACCGCGGGCCTGATCCTGCGCGCGCTGCTGTCGAGCAATCTCGACCTGTTTGATGCAGCGCTGGCCGAGCTCGCCGACCTGCCGCTGGCGCGCGTCTCGGCGCTGCTGCACGATCGCGGCGGCAACAGCCTGCATGCGCTGCTCCGTCGTGCCGGGTTGCCGGAAGCAACCTTCGCCGCATTCCAGGTCGCGCTCGATGCCTGCCACGAGCAGGGCTATGTCGATACCGACGACACCGCGGCGCGCTTGCGCCGGCGCATGGTCGAGCGCGTGCTCACCCATTGCGAGAGCGACCGCGGCGCCACCGAGCCGCTGATGGTCCTGCTGCGCCGCTTCGCCACCGAATCAGCGCGCGAAGAGGCGAGGCTGTTCTGTGACGAGCTGGTCGCGGAGGACGCGATTGATCCAATGTATAGCGATTTGATCGCGGCGTAACGAGATGCCGTAGGGTGGGCAAAGGCGCATAGCGCCGTGCCCACCATTTTTATCCGTACAATCAAGTTTTGGTGGGCACGCTTCGCTTTGCCCACCCTACGATACTACAATCTTCATAATGGTGAGAGCGTACTACTCCACCGGCACGATGCTCGGCGCCAGGATCACCTCGAGATGCTCGGGGCGGTCGCGGTTGACGTCGGTGAGATAGTCGTCGGCGACCTTGCGCAGACGGCGGCTGAGTTCGGCGGAGACGCTGATGCTGTCGAGCCTGGTGTTCTCGTGCACGATGGCGAGGATGGCGTTGATATGGTGCGTGAACAGCTCTGCCGGAACCTTCTCGAGGTCCGGGGCATGCTCGATGATGCGGCACAGGCTCTCGGCAACTCCCGCCGCGGCCGGAAAACCGAACGTCGCCGCGTCGCCCTTGATGTCATGCGCGGCGTGGAATAGTTCGTCGCGCCGTTCCTTGGTGAAGCCGTCGTTGCGAATTGCGACGTAGGCGGTCGAGAGACGGTTGACCTCGGTCGTCATCCAGCTCTTGAACTCGCCGGATAGACCGGCCAGCGCCTGCTCGGCGCGGCCGATCGGATCATCCATGTCCTTTGCCTCGACCCGGCGCAGGACTTTGCGCAGCGGATTGGGCTGTGTGATCACGTGATGCGTGGCGAAGGCCTTGATCTCGATGTCCTTTGCGGTGTTCTTCGCCATGATGCCTGCCTCGCCGGATGAGACGTTGCGCTAGATGGTGGAGCGGGCCTTGTCGAGCAGCGAGGGCTGCTGCAGCACCTCGTGCTTTTCGCCGACACGGCGCTCCGGGCCCATATAGGCGGAATTGGTGTTGCGGCGCCGGTCGGGGCCGAAATAGGTCTTGGTCTTGATGAAGGGCCGGGGGCTGGCGACGACGTTGAGGATGCGCTGGTAGAGGCCCTTGGCCGAGATCGGCTTGGCGAGGAATTCGGTGACGCCGGCATCGCGCGCGACAGTGACGCGGCGCTTCTCGGAATGCCCCGTCAGCATGATGATCGGTGCGTAGGGATTGCCCTTGGATTCCGGCTGCCGGATCATCTGGGCCAGCTCGAGCCCGTCGAAGATCGGCATCGCCCAGTCGGTGATGACGATGTCGGGCACGTAGTGGCTGTACATTTCCAGCGCAGTGGCGCCGTCCTCGGCCTCATAGACCTCGCGCGCGCCGAATGAATGCAGCAGCGTCCGCAGGATGCGGCGCATATGGGGATTGTCGTCGCAGACGAGAAAGCGCAGCTTGTTGAAGTCGATGCGGAACATGACGCCCGGGCCAAAGCGGTCAACCTTCGTTAACCATATCGTGGCTCGGGTTAACGAAGCGTTGCCTTCGGGCGCCCGGGAGGGGCCTCAATAGCCGAACTGCTCGCGCAAGATGCGCTCTTCCAGGCTGTGGCCGGGGTCGAACAGCATGCGCATCGAGATGGATTTGTCGGACAGGACTTCGACCCGCCGGACCCTGCGCACCTCCTCATGGTCGGCGACCGCCGCCACCGGGCGCTTGTCGTCTTCCAGCACCTCGATCACGACATAGGCGGTGTTGGGGAGCAGGGCGCCGCGCCAGCGCCGCGGCCGGAAGGCGCTGATCGGCGTCAGTGCCAGCAGCGCCGCGTTGATCGGCAGGATCGGGCCTTGGGCGGAGAGATTGTAGGCCGTCGAGCCCGCCGGCGTCGCAACGATGATGCCGTCGGCAATCAGCTCGGGCATGCGCTCGCGCTCGTCGATCAGGATGCGCAGGCGCGCCGCCTGCGAAGTCTGCCGGAACAGGTAGACCTCGTTGATGGCGTGGTGCAGATGGACGCGGTCGTTGACATCAGTCGCGCGCATCAGCAGCGGATTGATCTCGGATTCATGGGCCGCCTCAAGCCGCGCGCGCAGATCATGCGTCGAGTACTCGTTCATCAGGAAGCCGACCGTGCCGCGGTGCATGCCGTAGATCGGCTTGCCGGAGCGCATGTGGTGGTGCAGCGTCTGGAGCATCAGCCCGTCGCCGCCAAGCGCGACCACGACGTCGGCCTCGTCGGGATCGCAATTGCCGTATTGCGCCGTAAGCTGGTGGAAGGCGGCCGCGGCCTCGCTGCCCGGGCTGGCGACGAAGGCGATCCGTTCGTATCGCGATGGCTTGGTCATGGCTTCCAGGCAGGTGCCGCTGGCTCGAGAAAGGTCCGCCGAGGTCGTCTATACGACCTGGGCCCGTATTGTCGAGGATGACCGGTTGGCAAGGCAAACGCGGGAGGCTGACCGGACGTCCCGTCTGAGGGCAAAAGCCGACTTCATCGGCCCCGGAAAGCCGATCCAGGGCCTCCGGTCCCCCAAACCGTCGCAATTGGCGGCTATTTCCGGGACGAGAAGCAGCGAGCGGGGCAGGAGAACAAACATGTCGATGAGCTTGCCGATGCAATGCCGTGCAGGGCTGGTGCTTGCGGTCGTTGCTTTCGCGCTTGCGGGCCCGGCGAGGGCGGACGATCCGCCGCAGCCACGCAACGAGGCGTCAACGCCCGCCGGACAGAAGACCGGGCGCGGCGGCAATGCACAAAATGCGGCGCAGGCTTCGCCAGCGGCTTCCGATCGTCGCCTCCCTGATGACTCGACCACCAAACAGACCCTCGATCTGCCGGGCCGAACCCTCAACTTCGCCGCGACCGCCGGCTCGATCCGGGTATTCAATGAGAAGCGCGAGCCGCTCGCCGACGTCGCCGTCATCTCTTACGAGCTCGACGGCGCCGACCGCGCCACGCGTCCGGTGACGTTCCTCTTCAACGGCGGCCCCGGCGCATCCTCGGCCTGGCTCCAGTTCGGCGCGGTCGGGCCATGGCGGCTGCCGCTTGATGGCGAGGGGCTGTCGCCGTCGGCCTCGCCCGAGGTGAAACCGAACGCGGAGACCTGGCTCGACTTCACTGATCTCGTCTTCATCGATCCTGTCGGTACCGGCTACAGCCGCGTCATCGCGAGCGATGAGGATGCGCGCAAGCGGTTCTACTCGGTCGACGGGGATGTCAACTCGATCGCGCTCGTCATTCGCCGCTGGCTCGAAAAGCACAACCGGCTGACCTCGCCGAAATATGTCGCGGGCGAAAGCTATGGCGGTATTCGTGGGCCGAAGGTCGTGCGTCAGTTGCAGATTCAGCATGGCGTGGGCGTCAGAGGCTTGATCCTGGTGTCACCGCTGCTCGATTTCCGCGAGTTCACCGGCACCAGCCTGCTGCAATATGTCGCGAGCTTGCCGAGTTACGTGGCCGTGGCGCGCGAAGCCAAGGGACCGGTCAAGCGCGCCGATCTCGCCGACGTGGAGGCCTACGCACGCGGCGAATTTCTGACTGACCTCGTCAAGGGCGAGGCGGACAAGGAGGCCACCAATCGCCTCGCCGACAAGGTCGCCGAACTCACCGGCATCGACCAGGCAGTAAGCCGCAGGCTCGCCGGCCGCTTCGATGTCGGCGAATTCCGTCGCGAGCTCGACCGCAAGAACGGCATGGTGACCGGGCGTTACGACGGCTCGGTACGTGGTCTCGACCCCTATCCGGATTCGGGCAGCTCGCGCTTTGGCGACCCTTCCGGCGATGCGCTTCAGGCGCCGCTGACGAGCGCCGCGGTCGATGTGCTCACGCAAAAACTCAACTGGCGGCCCGACGGCTCTTATGAAGTCCTCAATGGCTCCGTCGAGCACAACTGGGATTTTGGCGGCGGCATCAACCCACCGCAATCGCTGTCGGAGCTGCGCCAGATTCTCGCCACCGATGCGAAGCTGAACGTGCTGGTCGCGCACGGTCTGTTCGATCTCGCGACGCCCTATTTCGGCACGAAGCGGGCGCTCGACCAATTGCCGGCCTTCGTGACAACGCGCGTGAAGTTCGTCGTCTATCCCGGCGGTCATATGTTCTATTCGCGCGACGGCTCGCGGCAGGCGCTTCGCGGTGAGGTCGAGGCGCTGGTCCGCGAATAGCTCGGCAAGGCTCGGCGTCCGTGCCCGCGCTCAGGCTCAGCTCGCGTGTGCAACGGCGCTGATCTCGACGATCTGCTGCGGCGAGGCGAGATAAGTCACGCCGATGAGTGTGGCGGCCGGACGGTGACCTTCAAGGTAGTCCTTGAACACCTGGACGAATGTTTCGAAATGCTCTTGCGGCTTCGTCAGATAGATCTCCAGATAGGCGAGGTTCGCTTTCGTGATGCCGAAGCCCTTGAGCACGCGGTCGAGATTGTCGAGCGTCAATCGGGTTTGCGTCTCGATGTCGCCGTCGATGAAGCCGTGCTGATCATGGGAAAACTGCCCCGAAATATAGATCGTGCCGTTGACGCTGTAGCCCTGGGTGACGCTGTTGGCCGCTTCCCAGGCGACGCCGTGATCGAAGATTTTCGTTTTGCTGATCAATTGTGTCTCCGTTGGATTTGCCGCAGAGGCGCCCGGCACGTTCGTTCCCGTTGCAGCCCCGCGACGCGCGCCGCGACATCGGCGGCGTGTTGGTGCATATAGCCGGCTGATTGGCGAATGGCGGGCGACACAGAAGCGATGCGTCGGCCGGGCGAGCGAGGGGGCTTTATCTTGCCGCGTGCGAATGTGAACGATATTCTCGTGTTCATGGCCGTGGTCGAGGCCGGCAGCTTCGTGGCCGGAGGCCAGAGCATGGGCCTCTCGCGCTCTGCGGCAGGCAAGGCCGTCATGCGGCTGGAAGACCGGCTGGCCACGCGCCTCTTGAATCGCTCGACCCGGAAGCTGAGCGTCACCAGCGAAGGCCGCGTGTTCTACGAGCGCGGCCTCCAGGTAATAGCGTCGATCGACCAGGCGGAAGCAAGCGTCGCCAAGAAATCAGGCACGCCACGCGGCGTGTTACGGCTGACTGCACCGGACGCCTTCGGCCGGCTCGTCGTTCTGCCCTTGCTGCAGAAATATCTCCTGCAATGGCCGGGTATCCAGGTCGAAGCGAGTTTCAGTGATCGCGTCGCCGACCTCGTCGAGGAGGGATTCGACCTGGCGATCCGGATCGGACTGACGGCTCCGGACACGCGGCTCGTCTCGCGTGTGGTCGCGAGCTACGAAGCGATCCTTTGCGCGGCGCCCGCCTATCTCGCCGGGCGTGGCGAGCCCCGGAACATCGACGATCTCGCTGCCCATGATGGCCTGATCTTCTCCAGCCGCAATCAGCGGCAAGGCTGGCGCTTTCGCGAGGCCGGCGGGCCCTGGAGCAGGGCGCAAGTCCGCAGTCGCTTGCGGCTCGACAGCGGCGAGGCGCTTCGGGACTGCGCCCTCGCGGGGCTCGGCCTCGTGCTTCTTCCCGATTTCCTGATCAAGGACGATTTAAGGGCGGGCCGCCTGCGGCGGCTTCTGCCCGGCTTTGAAACCGACCCGGTCAAGATCGTTACGCTCTATCCCGGTAAGCGCCTGTTGGAGCCTCGGGTGCGGCGCTTTATCGATCTGATGATCGGGGAGCTTGCCACGAGGCCCTAGCAAGGCCATCATTTCGGCCGTCGTTTCCGCGGCTTGTATCTCTGCGCGATCTCGCGCGCCACGACGCTTCCAGGTTTGAGGTTTGCTCCGCCAAGCCAGACGTCGCTGATCTTGCCGCGCTTGTCGCGAGCGCGGCGCACCGGCTCACCATGGCTGGAATAGCCGGCTGCCCAGACGAGCTTGCCGGTATCGCGGCCCGTGACCTCGATCTCGCCGGCGTCCATGAAGGGATTGTTGAACTGCGGGTTGGCGACGAGCACGCGGTTGCCGGCCGGCACGAAGTCTGTCGCGCCCCAGATCGTCCACCAGCGGCCGGTCCAGTCGCGCACGCGTCGGTCGGGCGCGCCACGTGTTTTGAAGACGCGCAGGATCTGCATCGCGCCGTCCATCCAGAACGGTGCGCCGCCGTCGATGGAGTTGCTGAGAATGCTGATCGCGAGCTCGCATTCGGGAATTGAGCAGGTCCGCGAGATATACCCCTGGAAGCCACCGCCGTGGCCGAACCAGTCCCAGCCGTCGGTCTTGCCGGCGTTGACGCCGAGGCCGTAATAGGCCTCGAAGCTCTGCGGCACGCGCCAATGATGCCGTGTCATCTCGCGGCGGCTCGCGACCGACAGAACGCTCTTCTTCGCGTTGGGGGCAAGCTGAGCAAAGAATCGCGCGGTGTCCGCGGCAGTGGCAACGAAGCCCGCGGCTGACGCCAATGCATGGGCCGGATTGTCGCCTGGGATCACGCAGCGTTCGCCCAGCGGCAGCTTGCGCGTATGGCCGCGCGCGAACAGCGCACCCCGGGGAAGCGGCGTATTCGGCTCGGTCTCGCGAAGGCTCGCAGGCTCGATGATCTCGCGCTTGATCCAGGCGGAGTAGGGCTGCTTCGTCACGGCTTCGATGAGGAGGCCCATCAGGGCAAAGCCGTGGTTGGAATATTTGAAACGCGTGCCTGGCTCGATCGCGGTCGGCTGCTTCAGCTCGGCGAGCAGCTCTTTGGCGTTGAGATAGGGACGGCTGTCGATGAACTGGCCGGAATCGACGCCGTCCCGCGTCAGCCCGGCGCTGTGCGAGAGCACCTGCGCGATCGTCGTCTCGGCGACGCGCGGATGCAGACCGCTGACATATTGGCCGACTGGATCATCGAGCCGGAGCTTGCGCTGCTCGCGCAGCTTCATGATGCCGGCCGAGGTAAAGCTCTTGGAGTGCGAAGCGATGCGGAAGCGATGGCGCGGGGTGAGCTTCTCGCCGGTATCGAGATTGGCAAGCCCAAATGCATGCTCGGCGACGACCTCGCCGCGATGGACGAAGGCGAGCAGGACGCCTGGCTGCTGGAAGGTCGTCTGTTGGAATTCGATCCAGGAGCCGATGTAGTCGATCGCGGATCGCAGCCACGTGTCCATTGCGCCACCGGTTTGTGAGGGAGGATGGTGTGTGAAAGCTAGCCGAGAAAGCAGAACGGGCACAACCGGAAGGTTGTGCCCGTTCGCGTCCTCAGAAGATGCGATTTCTCAGTAGACCAGCGTCGCGCCGGTCGGCTTGTCAAGCGCGGCAGCCAGCGAGCGATATTCGGAGCTGTCGGTGCCGGCGAGCGAGGCGATCTTGTTCAGGTGATACTGCGCCTGTTCGCGGTTACCCTGCTCGAGCTGCCAGAGACCGTAATACTGCCAGGTGCGGACGTGGTTCGGATCGTCCTTCAGCGCGATCTCATAATAGACCTTCGACGACTGGTAGTCGCCGAGCTTGCGATAGGAGTAGCCGATCAGGTTGGCGACGTCGGCGACGTCGTCACGCTTGAGCTGCTTCAGTTGGCCGATCGCGTCCGTATAGTCGTGCTTGTCGTAGATCGTGGTGTACGCGGTCCGGTACGCCGCGAGGAATTTCGGATCGCTGACGGAAGAGCTCTTCTTCTTGCCCTTCTTGGTCGATGTATCGGACTTCGGCGGCGAGGAGGGCTCGTCACTGCCGGCGGCATAGGCGCTGGTCAGAGCCGGTCCGGCCGCCAAGCTCATGGCGACAAGTCCCGGCACAAGAAGCGTTGCGAGTCTGCGCATCTAAGTTCTCCCGAATGGAACGTGGCGATCCTACACGATTGCCCAAAGACCGGAACACCCGGGCGGCAAAAACATTCCCGGCCGCCTCTGGCCGGTTCGGCAGCCGCAAGATGACAAACTTGTCATCCAGATGAACGGAAGCCTGCTACGCGCTTCAGAACGGGTTCAGCGCGCGCCGTCTAGGCTCTCCCCCATGATCGAAGAGTTGGCGAGAGGGCGCCGCCTCAAGATCCTTCCAAGAGGAGACCACCATGTTGAAGACCATTTCCGCAGCCTTGCTCGCAGCTTCCGTCATCGCCGCTCCGGCCTTCGCCAAGGATGCCGCGAAGGATGCCGCCAAGACCACCGCGACTGCCCCGGTGATCAAGTCGGACCAGACCCAGAGCAAGGTCTCGACCCCCGCTGCCAAGCCCGACGCCGGCGTCAAGGCCGATGCCAAGACGGCTGACAAGACTGCCGACATCAAGTCGCCTGCCAAGGTCGATACCAAGACCAAGGCGATGAACGCCAACGCCGCGGTCACGCCGGACGAGCACAAGACCGTGCGGACGCATCGTCATCACCACAAGCATCTGTCGGCCAAGAAGTCGCTGAAGACGCAGCCGGGCCTCACCAAGCCGGTGGCGACCGAGAAGCGCGGCTAACAACTGACCCCAGCGAGGCGGCGTCCCTGGCATTGCCCCGTCGTCTCGCGTGGAGTTCAGGCCCGGCCCGTTCGTCATGCTTCGCATCAAAGCGCGAGGTGCTGACGGCGGGCCGGTGCGCCGTTTGCGGAAGCGAATTCCCTTTGTGCAACCTTGGGGCTACAACGTCTGCCGAACCGACTGACTGGAGAACTTGATCCCTTGGGGCAATTGGCGAAACGCGCGACGGTCCTGTTGCTGCCTCTGGCGCTCACGGCCTGTTTTGGCGATGGTGACCGTCCGTCCCTGATGGAAGGGACCCAGGCCGGCGGCCCGCAGCCGTTTCCCGACAATTTTCGCGGCGACGCACTCGCCCTGATTCACGCCTATCTCAACAATCCGGTCGGCGTGCGCGACGCCAGCATGGCGGATCCGGTGCTGCGTGAGATCGGCGGACGGCAATTCTACGTCAGCTGCCTTCACTTCACGCCGCGGGAGACTGACGGCAGCTACAAGGCCATGCGCGAGCGCGCCGTGGTCTATGTCAATGGCAGAGCCGACCGTGTCGTCGATCGCGCCAGCGAGCTCTGCGCCGGCGCGGTTTACGCACCCTTTCCAGAACTGGAAAAGATGACGCGGTAGCGCAAAGGCCGCCTTCATCGCGGACTGCTAGATCAGGAGCAGCCGGAGCTGCTGGATCACATTTTGGCGAGCTTTGAACGGGGCGGGTTTGCCTTGCGACAAATCGTTACGACTAGTCTTGCGCGAACGAAGTCGGTCGCGGCAAGCGGACGTGACGGAACAAAATCGCGATGTTGCCGCCCCGTCACAGTAACGAACGATCAACGTTCCGGCATCGCCGCGAGGCAACCAAATTCACGCCACGTTGTTTCCCGAGGGTCGAATTTGAAAGAACGGGGATGATCATGAAGAGGTTTTTGCTGGGCGCAGCAGCTCTGCTGGCGCTGGCCGCACCGGCGGCCGCGGCAGACATGCAGCCGCGCCCCTACACCAAGGCTCCGGCCTACACGCCGCCGCAGGTGATCTACAACTGGACCGGCTTCTATATCGGCGGCCATGTCGGCGGCGCCTTCGCAGGCGACACCACCTTCCAGTCCAGCGACGCCCGCTTCCTGGGTGGCGTGCAGGGTGGCTTCGACTACCAGTTTGCGCCCAATTGGGTGGTGGGTATCGAGGCCCAATATTCCTGGCTGCCGACCAACAACAGGGGCGTCACGTTCCCGCTCGGGACGCAGGTGACATCGAACACGGACCAGATCGGGTCGGTGACCGGCCGCCTCGGCTACACTTGGGGTCCGGCCCTGCTTTATGCCAAGGGCGGCTACGCCTGGCGCAATGGCGGCCTCGGCGTCAACGTCGCCGGCGTGCCGCAGCCCTTCACCGCCAGCGGCAACAGCAAGGACGGCTACACCGTCGGCACCGGCCTCGAATACATGTTCGCGCCGAACTGGTCGGCCAAGGCCGAGTACCAGTATTACAATTTCGGCAGCACGACGATCACTTCAGGTCCGGCCGACGTCGTCGGCGTCCGCGGCCGGGACGACGAGCATACCGTCAAGGTCGGTGTGAACTACCGCTTCGGCTGGGGGGGCCCGGCCTCGCGCTACTGAGCCGCCGGGAGCAACACGACCACGATCCGACAAAGGCCGGCTTTCCGCCGGCCTTTTGTTTGTCGGCGCCTGTTGTTTTCATTGTGTGAACCATCTGGCGCGTCATTTGCAAGCCAACAGTCTTGCGGGCGCATTCTCTCGCGTGTCACGGGCATCGGGTAAAGCAAAAATAATTTTTGCGACTTACGGAACTCGTGCTCCGGTACGCGGATTAGGGCAATAACCGGGCTGTGGGATGACGAACATGCGTATCTTGGCGTCGGTGGTGGTCGTCGCGTGCTTCGCCGCGCTCCCCTGCGCTGCCCAAACAATCCTCAAATCCGAGCCTCTGATGTTGGCACCTTACGAGGTCGCCTTCGTGAAAGACGCCTCCTGTCCCTTCGGCAAGGTGCTGAAGGTTACCGGAGCAATCCGCGGGCTGCATCGCCGCAAGGCTTGCGTGTCGCTCGCCGGTGAGCAGGCATCGCTGGCGATCGCGACACCCTGAAGTGCGCTTTGCACCGAAGCACGTCTTAGCCGGAGATCACGAACTGAGCTGAAGCTCCATCCTGGATTCCCGCTCGGCATCCGCCTTGTTCTTGGCGGGATCCTCGCCTTGGGCGGCCCGGCAGGATTTGATCTCGTAGTCGTTGTCGAGCACCCGGCGCGGACCGTGCCGCTCGTCGTCGGTCCCGACGTCCACGACCAGCCCGCTTCGTTGCGCGAGCTTCCAGACGTCGGCTTCATCAGGATAGGCCTTGCTGATCTGGCTGTCGTTGCAGAACAGGGCGTAGGGCATGCTTCCCGCTCCCGGAAAACGCGTTAACGGCTTACGGGCGCGGCCGGTTCCTGAGCGATCACGGGGCCGTGATCGGCGATGGGTACTTGGATGCAAGGCGGCCGGGACCTGAGTCCTTAACGAGTCCTGAATCCTCCAAAAAAGAAACCTTGGGACTCGTTTGGCGGAATCAGCGGATGTTTCCGGCCATGACGACCGACCTCAAAACCTGCTGTGGGCACCTGCTGCTGCCACTGACGCTGGCACTGATCGGCGCCTGCGCAGCCAATCTTTGGCTGGTGTGGTCCTGGTTGTAGGCGGGCGGTCCGATCCTACTTGCGAGCCGTCGGGGACGCGTCGGTATCGCGGATGGCGGCGCGGAGCTTGGTTAGTGTCGCCACACAATATTCCTCGCGTTCGCGCTCGAACCGCTCCTGATGCTTCCTGAAATTGGCGATGCGGGTCTGCATCTCGCTGCGGAAGTCGCTACCCATTCGCGGTGCGGGGGTGGGCATTGGCTGGAACGCCGGGGTGATCTGCGGGGGCGGATCGGCCTGCGCCTGTTCAAGCGTCACGGTCGTAGCCCGGACGGAGACGATCTCCGTTGCCAGGACGGGAGCAGCTGCAGCGGTATCCCGCTGACGGAAATCGTCCTTCTTGCCGGCAACCGATTGCACGAAGGCCAGCGTCTGCGCGATCAGAGCGTCGCGCTCCCTGATCCACTTCATGATCCACCACCCTGTTTGACCTATTCCACCAAAGCCGGGGCACCGAATCAAGAAGGTTGACCGGGGGTTGCATATTTTTCCCAGTCGCCTGACATTAGCCGGATGGATTCCAGGGCCGACCCGTCGGGCGAAGTGCAGGGCTTGCGCCTTGTGCGCGCCTTCCTGTCGCTGCCGCCCGAGAAGCGGGCGGAGGTGATTGCGTTCGTCGAGGATCTGGTGCGTGCCCATGTCCGACCAGATGACTGCGGGGAGGCCTCCCCGGATCACTAGCGCTGCCGCGGATGCCCGTTCGCTAGCCCGCGGAACGCCTTGAAAGAAGGCTCAAGCTTACGCAGGGCTTACGGCCAGGCTCGATTCGGTATTTTTCCGTAACCTTATTCACGACGCTCATTATCAAATGTTAATTTCCTCCGGTTCCAATGCGGCCGCCGGGGTAGTT
Source organism: Bradyrhizobium sp. BR 10261 (assembly GCF_019455395.1). Taxonomy (NCBI): domain Bacteria; kingdom Pseudomonadati; phylum Pseudomonadota; class Alphaproteobacteria; order Hyphomicrobiales; family Nitrobacteraceae; genus Bradyrhizobium; species Bradyrhizobium sp. BR 10261. The sequence continues at coordinate 54,700 of NZ_JACOFQ010000008.1, read as the reverse complement.
CCGGTGAAGGAACCGGGTATTTGAAGGCGGCTGCGAATGAGCTTTTTGAATAATTTGAAGATCGTGTTGAAGGTTGCGCTGATCGTGACCGTGATGGGCTGTGCCTTGGTTGCGGTTGCGGCCTTTGGCATTCGCGAGTTGTCGGCGACGGTCGACGGCTTCAGCGAAGTCACAGCGATGCAGTCGGCTGCCCTCAACCTCGTACGCGCCCAGCGCCGCGTCGAGACCTATCACGCTGCGCTCTATGCGGTACTCACCGAGACGACAGAGGCGGGCAACGCCAATCGCCTCAGAATCGCGAACCAGAACCGCAATGAAGTCGGCCAATATATGACTGCTGCGGAACGGGATGACCCGGCACGTGCGGCCGAAACGCGGAGCGTCGGCGAGCAGCTGAAGGCCGCCTTTGCGGGCTGCGATCCGGTGCTCCAGGCTGGCGCGGCGGCAAGCACCCCTGAGGACAATGTCAAGGCCGCGGATCGTGCCCACAAGGAGTGTGACCCGCTGATCGATGCGGCCCTCGAGCGCGTGGCCAAGTTCACGTACACGACCAAGGCCGTGAACCAGCGCAAGGAAGCCATTGAGGCCGACGCCAAATCCGCGACCTGGACTGTGATGAGTGTCAGCGCCGGCGGCCTGATCATTGGCATTGCGATTGCGCTCTTCATCGGCCTCGTGGCGATGTCGAAGCCGATTGCCCGTCTCAAGGCCGCCATGGAGGGCTTGGCGCGCAACGACCTCCAGACGGAAGTGCCCGACAAGGACCGCCGCGACGAGATCGGCGAGATGGCCAAGACCGTCGAGGTGTTCAAGACCAACGCGATCGAGGTCGAGCGCCTCAAGGCCGCGCAGGTGGAAGCCGAGCAACAGGCCGCCGAGCAGCGCCGCCGTGACATGTTCAACCTCGCCGATGGCTTCGAGCGCGCGGTCGGCGAGATCATCGATACCGTCGGATCCGCTTCCACCGAGCTCGAAGCCTCGTCCTCGACACTCGCTACGACGGCGAAGCGCGCCCAGGAGCTGACCTCGGTGGTCGCAGTCGCCTCGGGCGAGGCCACGGGCAACGTTCAATCGGTTGCGACCGCCACGGAAGAGTTGTCGTCCTCGGTCAACGAGATCAGCCGGCAGGTGCAGGAATCCGCGCGGATGGCGAGCGAAGCTGTCAACCAGGCGCGCACCACCACCGAACGCGTCAGCGAGCTCTCGATCGCAGCCACGCGCATCGGCGACGTCGTCGAGCTGATCAACACCATTGCCGGCCAGACTAACCTGTTGGCGCTGAACGCCACCATCGAGGCGGCACGGGCAGGCGAGGCCGGCCGCGGCTTTGCCGTCGTCGCCTCCGAGGTGAAAACGCTCGCCGAGCAGACCGCGAAGGCGACCGGCGAGATCAGCCAGCAGATCTCCGGCATCCAGACCGCCACCCAGGACTCGGTGATGGCGATCCGCGATATCTCCGCAACCATCGAGCGGCTGTCTGAAGTGTCCTCGACCATTGCCGCCGCCGTCGAGGAGCAGGGCGCCGCGACCCAGGAGATCTCGCGCAACGTTCAGCAGGCCGCTCACGGCACCCAGCAGGTTTCGGCCAACATCACCGACGTGCAGCGCGGCGCCGCTGAGACCGGTTCGGCCTCCTCGCAGGTGCTCTCGACCGCGAAGATGCTGGCGACCGACAGCACCCGCTTGAAGGACGAAGTCGGCAAATTCCTGCGGACGGTGCGCGCGGCCTGATCCCGCGCGACCACGGCCCGGCGGCCCCGCGCCGCCGGCGCGCCGCAGCTCCTATTGCGGCAGCAGGAACGCCATCGCGATCGCGAAAAGGAAGAGCGTTGCGACGACGGCCGTGACGGCTCCGGCGATGATCTTGGCGCTCTCTCGGCTGGTGTAGGAAGGCATGCAAGCGCATGCTACCTCATTCAGACTGTTGATCCAATCTGTGGTCGCTCGCCGTCCCCGCGCTTTTCCTGCGAAGAACATCCGCATCATGAGTAGCTGAAGCCGCCCTGAAGCGGTCAGGTGGCGAGCCGTGCCTGGAAGAATTTCGTGACCCGATCGATCGCATCCCGAGTCATCGGGTCTGTGTCCGAGAAATCAAAGCCGTGGGCTCTGCCGGGATAGGGCACGAATTCGGCGTCGGCGCCGGCCAGCTTGCCGAGCGCAACCAGCTGCCGGCCTTCCTCGATCGGGATGTTCTTGTCGGCCTCGCCGTGCAGTACGATCAGCGGCGGCAGGTGCTTGATCTTCGTGGCCATGGCGTGAGGCATGCCGCCATAGAGCACAGCGAGGGCTGCGATGCGCCTGTCACGCGCGGCCGCTTCGGCGGCGATGTAGCTGCCGAGCGAGAAGCCGAGGAGGCCGATGCGTCCCGAACTGTCGGGTCGGCCGAGGACATCAGTCACGGTGGCGGCGACCGTGTCGGCCCAGCCCTCGAACCGTTTCGTTTCGTAGGCCTCACGTGTCTCGTGTGAGGTCGACGTCAACGCAACCATGTCGGCTGGCGCCATGTAGCTGAGAAAATAGGTGTCGATGCCCCGCGCCGTCAGCGCATCGGCGTAACGCTCGTAAGCGCGCGGTTTGATCTCGACCCCGTGGGCGCCGTGCAGCGCGATTACGGCAGGACGTCTCTCTGATCCGGCCGCCGCATAGCGCGACACGGAGAGGCTGTCCCCGCCGGAGACGATCTTAAACTCTTCGCTGGGAGCGCCATGCGCGGGGATCGGCAACAGAAGGGTGGCAAGGCCGGTCAGGGCCGTTCGTCGGGTGATCATCAGCGAACTTGCTCGCGGGAGATTTTGGTTTGATATCTCGCCCCTATAGTATGCTTGCGACGGAATCTTGACGCGAGTCCCATCCGATGATCTTCCATCGTCCCGCTGTGCTCGCCCATGAGCGATTCGTTGCCGACCGTGAGAATTTTGCAGGCCTCGACCTCGCCGCGCGTTTTGACAGGATCGAGCGGATCAATTTGTGGGGAGCTGCGACGTCGGTCTCGGGCCTCGGGTCGGAAGATCTTGCCACCGCGGCGATCCGCGATGCTCTGCCCGGTCTGCTGCATCGGCTGGGCGCGCGTTCGCTGCTCGATGCGCCCTGCGGCGATGCCGGCTGGATCGGCAGCATGCAGCTCGATGTCGACTATGTCGGCATCGATATCGTGCCATCGCTGATCGCAGCCAACAGCGCCCGCGTCGCGCGAGGCGAGTTGCGGGGCCACTTTGCCGTCGCCGACATCACGCGAGATTCCCTGCCGCGCTGCGAGGTGATCCTGTGCCGCGACTGTCTCGTGCATCTGAGCTTTCAGAACATCGCGCGCGCTATATCCTGCTTTCGCGCCAGCGGCGCGCAATTCCTACTGGTCACGACTTTTCCGGAATGGGACGACAACAGCGATTGCGAGGACGGCGATTGGCGGGCACTCAACATGACGAAGCCGCCGTTCGGCTGGCCGGCCCCGCGCGAATTGATCAACGAGCGCTGCGAGGAGGGCGGTGGCGGCTGGCGCGACAAGAGCCTCGGGCTCTGGCGGCTGGACGAGTTGCCGGAAGGCACAGCTGAGCGCACCTGACGCCCTGCCATCATCGCCGCGGCTTAGGCAGACATCGAAGCAATGGATGCAAGGAGTGCAGTCTATGATCGACGCCAGATGCAGTTGTGGCGCGCTTGCGCTGTCGCTTCCGGGACCGACCAACCTGGTCGCGGCCTGTCACTGTCTCGAATGCCAGCGGCGGACCGGCGCGCCATTCGGCGTCGGTGCCTTCTATCCGGTCGAGGCGGTCAAGATCTCAGGAGCGCCGAAGGAATATGTTCGCGCCGGCGAGAGCGGCGGCAATGTCCACTGCTACTTTTGCTCCGATTGCGGCGCGACGGTTTATTGGAAGCCCGACAAACTCCCGGGAATCATCGGCGTCGCCGTTGGCGCAATCGCCGACCCGAATTTCCCGCCGCCGATCAAATCGGTGTTCGAGCGCTCGAAGCATGCATGGGTCAATATCGACGGCACGGATGTCGAGCATCTGCAACACGGCAGCCTAGCGAAAACCTCGAGCTGAGGGAGGCGCATCGCGCGCTGGTGCCGGCTGAGGGGATTGAACCCCCGACCTTCGGTTTACAAAACCGCTGCTCTACCGCTGAGCTAAGCCGGCGACGCCTTGAGAAAGGCAGGCGGAGGGCCGGCATGCGCCGGGCTGCGCGCCCGCGCGTCGCAATACCAGACTTGTTCGGAAAGTGCCAGAACCGAGCGCGGTCCCCGCGGGCACGAAACAGGCGGCTTTGGGGCCGCCTGTCCGCTGCCTCAACGGCTTGGCTTACTGGCAGATATGCCGGCGGCCGTCCCCACCCTTGAACCAGGTGCCGGGCGTGCAGACGAACCCGTTGCGCTGGGCATAGGTGCGGTGATCCCAGCCACGATTGTCCCAGGAATTATCGTAGGCGTAGGAGTTGTCCATGGCCCGGAACGGGGCGGTCGCAATCGCGCCCGCGGTCCCGATCGCGGCGCCCGCGACATCGCCCGCAACGTCGGTCGGCCAGAAGCCGGTGTGAGTCCTGTTCCAGTCGCCATTGCTCTGTCGGTAGCTCACCCGCTGATGGCGATATCCGTGACGTCCGAGATTCTGGCAGGAGGGATCAGTGGATTGCACCGAGCAGCGCTCGGGATTGGTGACGACCGATTGCGCCATCGCGGAGCCGGTCACCATGGTTGCTGCAATCGCCGTCGCGCCGAGGAGTTTCGTGATCGTCATTCGTTGTCTCCCTTCGAATTGACGGGGAGCTAAATGTCGTACCGCGGCGGACGGTTCCGAAGCAGCAGGCTGATTTTCCGCAAGCGTCGGTCAAACGCACGTGAGCGAATGGAACAAGGTCTGCCGCCGTTAACACTTCGCTAGTGCGCGTCGCAGCATTTGAGCAGCGCGAGATCCTTACGCGTTAGGCTTACCTGAATTTGGTCAACTGTCCTTAACCCACTCTGCGTCGCGATCGGATAGTTTGCGGGCCGGATAACCGGGGCTCTTCCATGCGCGCATCTGCGCTCGCAATCTTTCTGATCGGACTGCCCGCGACGGCCTTTGCCGGCGGCGGCTTCGATCTCGTCGTGCCGAGCCGTCCCGGCGTGCCCATCATCATCAACAACATCGATGCGTCCTACGCCGTGGTCGAAGGCGTCTGGGGCCTTGGCAAGAACGTCCAGGTGCAGCCCACGATCTATGGCGGGGTGTACGTCCCGGAACGGCAGCCCTCCGATGTCGGCCATTATTATCCGAGCCTGGGCTTGCAGCCTGGTTACGGCCGCCTCGAGGTCGAGCCGCCGGCGAGCCGCAAATTGCCCAAGCCGGCGGAGAGCTACCACCAGAGCTGGGGCGCATCGTCCGCGCCGCTGCCGCCGCAAATGGACGTGCCAGTCAATCCGCCGCCGGTGATCCTGGCGCCAGAGATCAACGACTATCCGCGACCACCACGGCCACGGCCGCGTACAGGAATGCCCGGCAGGCCGCCGGGCTAAAGAAACGTCGGAAATCCAACAAGACGGAATTCAACAGGAGAGAGTAATGCGTCAAATGATTTCGGGACTGGTCGCGGCGGCTGCCGTGATGTTTGTGGGCGCTGCGCCCGCCATGGCCTGCGGCTTCAGCCCGTGCCAGCCGGTTGCGCCGGTCTATTCCGGCTGCAACACCGGTTGCGGTGGTTATGGCTACGGCTACGGCTACGGCTATGGCTATGAGCGCCTCGCCCAGCCGACCTCGCAGTACTACTACGTCAACCAGGGTCCGACCTACACCGGTCCGGGCGCCTTCGCGCCGTATCCGACCTATCAGGAAGACGCGGTCGTCGCCCCCGCCAATTATGGCTACGGCTATGGCTATCGCGCGGCTGCCGTCGAAGCGCCGGCTGCCTATCCCTATCGCCGCCCCTACTACCGTCCGTATCGCTACGGCTACGGCCCGCGCTACGGCTATCTGCCGCGCCCGCATTACGGCTATGGTCCGCGCTATGGCTACGCCCATCGCTATCAGCCGTATTATGGCGGCCATCGCGTGCTGCGCCGCTATTACTGATCTCTGATCGGCTGAGCCAAGGAAGCGCCTGTTCGCTTGATGCGGACGGGCGCTTTGCTTTGTCTCCAAAACAACCCCATGCACAGTAGCCGGGGACAGCGCGATCAATGAGTTACGCGCCAGTAAAAAACATCGGGCTACGGAGTTTCAGAAAAAACGAAATGCGCTTGTTCCGTCGGGCAAAACAGATGTATTATGGCATCGTCGGGATCTGCGCCTGGCGCTTCATCAGCCCCAGCCTGACAGCACCGACATAGAGCGAGAGCACCGCGGCGTTCGAGACGTTGAGGCTCTTGATCTCCCCGGGCATGTCGAGCCGCGCCACCACGCTGCAGGTCTCGCGCGTCAATTGCCTGAGGCCCTTGCCTTCGGCGCCGAGCACCAGGGCCAGCGGCTCGCGCAATGCCACGTCCGAGAGATCCTCGCTGCCCTCGCTGTCGAGGCCAACGGTCTGGAAGCCGCGCTCGTTCAGGGCGGTCAGCGCACGCGCGAGATTTTGCACTGATACCATGGGCACCAGTTCCAGCGCGCCGGAGGCGGCCTTGGCGAGCACGCCGGTCGCTTCCGGACTGTGACGCGCGGTGGTGACGATCGCCTTCACCGCGAACGCCGCGGCCGAGCGCAGGATGGCGCCGACATTGTGCGGATCGGTGATCTGGTCGAGCACCAGCACCATGCCTTCCTGCTTCAAGGTCTCGATGTCGGGCGAGGGCAGGGGATCGGCCTCGGCGAGCAGCCCTTGATGCACGGCGTCGGGCGAGAGCAGGCGGTCGATCTCCTGGGGACGGACGATCTCGGGCGTGACCGGGCTCGCGATGTTTTCATCGGCCAGGCGCCGCGCGGCGTTCTCGGTCAGCGTCAGCTTGCGGATCCGCCGCTGCGGATTGGCGAGCGCCATGGTGACGGTGTGCCAGCCATAGAGGATGACGGGGCCGTCGGGGTGCGAATCGCGTTGGCGCCAGGCCGGCCGGCCAGCCGATTTTCCTGTTCTGTTGAAGGGCTTAGCCCCGCCGCGGGGCCCCCTCGGAGCAAATTTTTTGTCCTTCATGGGCTCGCTTGTGTCACGGGTGCCGGAATATGGCAATTTGGGTGGTCCGGAGGGCGATTTTAGCTGTTCGCCTCGGTTGACTTTGCCCCACCGCTTCGCCCATAAACGCGCCCGGTCGCGCCCCCATCCGGGCTGTCGCGGCCTTCACGTTCCATGGCCGTCTTCGGTCCGCCGGCAAGGCCCGGCCCGATTGTGCTGCCGTCGAGCGGGGGAGTGTCCCGAGTGGCAAAGGGAGCTGACTGTAAATCAGCCGCCTCATGGCTTCGCAGGTTCGAGTCCTGCCTCCCCCACCATCCTGCTTCGCGCTAACGCGCTTCGCAGGATTTGCAGCCTTCAATTGCGCGAAGCAGGATGCCCTCCGAAGCCTTGGCGAAGGAGGGCGGATGCATGCACTATGTCTATCTTCTGGAAAGCGAAGCTTTCGAAGGTAAGCGCTATATCGGCCTGCCACAGACCTCAAAAAACGGCTAGCGGATCACAATGCGGTAAGCGCGATTCCGACTGTCGGCCTTCGTCAGCTATGTCCATGCAGGCGGCCATCCGGCGCACAATGTTCGATGCGTGTCCAGAAGGCCCACCGAGCCTTCGCTCGGTTCGCGAGCTACGGCTGGGCCAGCCAGCCCAAGTCACCGCTAGCGAAACTGCGGCCTGTACTCATGAAGCTGAAGATGTCAGCTTCTGGCGGCCCAGCGGAAATCTTCAGATCAGTCGGAGCATTACCGCTTTTGGACCCAAACCGGACATTCGCTCGCAATTGGGCGATGCGGTGCGTTCCTCGGTATGCTAAATTGCGTTAGGCAATCTCAATTTCCCCGGTGCGCACATGAGGCGGCGGGAATTTACAGCCGTGCTGTTGTTGCTTGCAGCAGCGACGCGGCCGGCGCCGGCACAGCAGCGGAACATTCCCCGAATCGCGCTTTTTCATCCTGCTATCCCAACGACGCTGCTCACCGAAACCGGCGGTGGGACTGCCTGGCGTGCGTTCTTCGGTGAGTTGCGCCGCCTCGGCTACGTTGAGGGCCAGAGCCTGATTATCAAACGGTATTCCGCAGAGGGGCACCACGAGCGCTATTCAGAAATTGCGCAGGAAATCGTGGGCAGCAACCCGGATCTGATCGTCACTGGAACTAATCCCGTCGTGCTCGCTTTCAAGGCGCTTCCGACTAGGACACCGGTTGTCGCCTTCATGATCGATCCGATGAAGGCAGGGCTAGTGGAAAGCCTCGCCCGGCCGGGTGGCAATCTCACCGGCATCACCCTCGACCCCGGTATCGAGCTCTGGGGCAAGCGCCTTGAGTTGTTGAAGGAAGCCGTCCCTGGGGTAACCAGAATCGCGTTCCTCGGTATGCGCGAGGGCTGGGAAGGTTCGTTTGGGCAGGCCATGCGGGACGTCGCTGGTCAGTTGGGAATTTCGCTGATTTCGATGATCCCAAGCGCCGGCACCACGTCGGAGATCAATCGTGTCTTTGCAGAGATGGCTGAGCAGCGGCCGGACGGGGTGTTGATTACTGGCGAAGGTGACCTTTATGCCAACCGTCAATTGATCGCCGAGCTCGCGCAAAAGCATCGCATGCCGACGATGTGTCCGTACCGTGACTATGTCGATGCCGGAGGACTGATGGCCTATACTGTGGACCTTGCGGAGCTATTGAGACACATGGCCCGTGACGTCCAGCAAATTCTCACCGGCACCAGGCCGGCTGATATTCCGATCTATCAACCGACCAAGTTCGAGCTCTTGATCAATCAGAAGACAGCAACGATGCTCGGCCTTTCCTTGCCCGCAAACCTACTATCGCGCGCCGACGAAATAATCGACTGAAGTTGCGTCGTTGCGCCAATGTTCTAAATCTCAAGGTCGCGCCTGCCAACCGTCGGATGTCGGTTCTAAGCCCGTCTGCAAAGTTGCGCCTCGGGGGTCGGAAGTTGGCTCGTTGAGCCAGAGCGGACCAAATTTGCTCAACCTGAGTTATTCGGTGTTTGACCCCAAACGGACATTGACCAATCCTAACAACTCTCTCCCCACGTGTGTGCTCTTTAGTCGCGTTACAGGGACAGCGGAAGGTCCTATGGTGGCCGCGACATGATCCACGTCCTCGACATCGATCCGCGTATCGCGCGGCATTGCTTGCACGCCGGACGGCTCCAAGCAGGAGCTTAGCCGGACGGTAGTTGGTGCCGTCCGGATTACCCCCTTCGTTCATCAAACGGATTTGGTGTGTGGCTCTCCCGCAGGGAGAAGCCCAAACAAGGAGGCATGTCGTGAACAACCCCTTTTTCCCGAACGTCACTCTTCCGGCGTCTGACCATCGCCGCTTGGAACAGCTCGCGCAGGCGGGCGCAGATCAAGGCGACGTGGATGCGTTTTCTGTTGAGTGAGATCAACCGTGCGGAAGTCGTCCCTGATCGCGCAGCCGGATTGGACAGCATCGTCACCGTGGGTTCGTGGGTGACGTTCTGGATCACCTGTGGCCTCCCCCGCGAGACAAGACAACTGGTGTACCCCGAAGACTACACGTCCGACCGAACCCAAATCCCCGTCATGTCGCCGTTAGGCGCAGCGTTGGTCGGGCTGAAGGTCGGAAGCGAAATCCCATTCTTCACCGCTGGGCGGACCAACGTCGTTAAGGTCGAACGTGTCAGCCGAGGTGATCCAAACGATGTTGTTAGGGTTCTGTTCAGCAATCCGGAGGTCAAGGGCAAGAAGCTCTTTGATGACGGTGATCCGGGACCATCAGCCGCTTAGGAAAGGAGAGAAGGTAATGAGCAAGACCAATCGCAAAGGCAAACCTGAAATCGTGTTGCCGCCCATCACTGTGATAGAGGATGAAGCGCGGCGTCTCAACGCTCTGGCCAGTTCGAGCGCGGTGCTCTTCCCGCGCGTGGCCCATTTCCTTGCACAGGAGATAGAGCGTGCAAGCGTGGTGACGGACAATTCCGATCTGCGCGGCGTAGTCCGCATGGGCTCGCGGGTCCGGTACTGCGATGACAAGACGGGTGAGGTCCGGGACGTGGTATTGGTTTATCCACACGAAGCGGACATAACGCTAAAGCGCGTCTCGGTTCTTACGCCGGTCGGAGCTGCGTTGATCGGCCTGTCGGTTGGCCAAGCCATTGAGTTTCAAACCCCGGGCCACAACAAGCGGTCCTTGACGGTGCTAGGCGTGTCCAACTGAAGGAAGGCGTTGACATGCGCGACGTTTCAACCAGACAGGCCGCCTTAACGGTCATCGGTATCACCATCGTTTTGGCTGCCGTGTTCTATCTTGCGACCTTCCTCAAGGTTTGAAGGTCCAACCTCCGGGGCGGCCCCTCTCGAGCTGGGGCACCCCAACTGCGGGGACGGCTCAACCACGCGGATGATGTCAAGCCTCCCGAGTGAACGCCACGCCGCCGAGCTCATGCTTCTGTTCGTGGTCGACGCCTGGCCGCCACATCATGCTGTCAGAGGGAGCGGTGAGCCTATCTAGATACGCGTGGTTCGTAAAACGACGGCCATTGGGCGTGTAACGGCTTCACCGCATCCACCGTCCCGGCGACGGGACTTCGGGCACCGGGCCGCAGGCGGGCTGTCTCTTGCCCCACTACCCCATCGTCTCCCGCACTATCGGCACCACCTTGCGCCTGTAAAGTTCGATACTCTTTATCAGCTTCTCGTGCGGCAGCGGTTCCGCCGAGTATTTCAATTGAAACCGCGCAAGGCCGAATGTGTGGTGCTGTCGCGCGGCAGACTCTCCACCCACTTCCGTCGGAGCCGGCGATCGCCTCAGTGATTTTCAAATTTCGATCTGAGGTAGCTATCGTCTCGATCTGCTCGCATGTTGATCACCGGCTGCAATGCGACATTCATTACACTGGAAATAGTGGGACATGTGTGAGCTAGCCGACACTCATTGATCTCCGGCGCTACTAGCATTCCAAACGGTCAACACGCGGAGTGAAGATACGAGAGAGGTGATCAGTTATGCCAACCAGAGAGCAGCTCGCCCACATTAGCCCCGTCGATGGCGACGGCGCATCTATCGTTCAGAACGACGACGGCTCGGTCACGACATCCTGGCCTGACGGTACCGTCCGCGTCGACGAATCCGACGGAAGGGTCATGGTCACTTTCCCTGACTTCGCGGTTCTCAATATCGAGACCGACGGAACCATGACCCTCAATGACGTGAATGGCAATCCGCTGGACGTTACTACGGGAGAGTCGCTGTCCGGCTCATCCAATGATCCTCCCACACCACCGCCGACGACAGTCGAAGAGCTCAGCGAAGTCCTCGAGGGGGTGAGTTCAATTCGCGACCTGGCAGCAGCCAAAGGCATTCTGCGCGCATTCGGGGTTGCCGCCGTGGTCGACAAGCAATATGGCGCGCTGTTCGAGCTTGCGTCCGCTTTCGGCGAGTCGCTCAAGGGCGAACTGTCGCCAGCCAGCTGGTTCCTCCAGCCGGTGAAGATGCTGCTCGCGGTGATCAAAGCTCTCCAGACGGAAGAGCGCGGAGCCGCCATGCGGTCATGGTGCTACACCGTGGCCTATGACGCGATGGCCATGGGAGTCCCTCCGGAGCCGAATTTTTCGGGCAGCCTCCAGGGCGCCGACCAGGACGCGTTGGACAAGCAGTGGTGGGATGACGCCCGCAAGCAGGCCCAGGACCAGCTCGCTGACGGGCAGGCCGGGATCGCTCTCCGCAACCGGGTGACGCTGCTGATTGCCAAATGCAGCGGAGATCCCGCGACCGCGGTCACCGAATTGTGGGCAGCAGCGTGCAGGCAATCGGGTGACGACGGCAACGCCGGACTGCTCGCCGCTTATCCAAATCTGTCCTGGCCGCAGCCGACCGGCGCCTGACCGGATTGCCGTGCAGTAAATGCCGAGCCCTCACGCTCGCACTTTTTTCGCAGACTCATATTTCATAGGAGCTTGATATGGCCGATTTTATTTCCGGCGTCGGACCGCTGTTTGGCCCCGATTTCGTTGTGGTCACTGTCAACGATGAGACGGGAACGAGATTCGATGTGCAGGTCTATCCTGATGCGCACAATCCCGAGCTGAGGCGAGCCGGGTTGCCCACCCAATACTACTTCCAGCCTGCCCAGGTCTTCCTGGCGCGCAAGCAGAGCTCGCCGCAAGACTTTGATTTCGAGATGACTCTCTTCAAAGGTCTGGGTTCGGAGGAAGCCAACATAACCCCTGAGGAGCTCGCCGGCGCCTCAACCGAGATCGGCGGTGGCTTCTGCACGTTCTCCACCACGTTCGCGATCCCGCCGAGCGTGATCGAAGGTGTCATCGCCAAACTCAAGAGCCGCGAGCACCCCGCGCCGATCCCGCGGTTGGGTCCCTTTTTCAATCATCAATCGGGTGACCCCGACCCCGGGCTGGGCATCGTGCCCATCACCAACAGCACCGTGGTGTGCGCGGTGCAAGACCCCAGCGTCACCGGCGGCAAGATCCTGATGACCGCTCAGTACAGCCAGAAGGGCAGCATCGAGCAACACGGCATAAGCACGTTTCTCATCTCCTGCAATCTGTTCGCCGCGGGTGAGATCGCCTCAGCGCTCAAGGCGGGCGCCTCGCCGCCATTCACCGTCACCAACGTCCTCAAGGAGTCGTTCTATGTCAACGCCGTGACGGTCGAGGTCAATGTCGACGTCGACAAGGTCTATGACTCGTTCTCCTTCGCGGTCGAGGCGGGCGGCTTCCTCGGCATCGACGAAATTTCCGCCAGCGCGGCCTGGTCCTCGTGCCTCACCTCAGGAGGTGTCACAACGCACATTACCCAGAACGGATCCGTTCTCGATGCCTCCACGGCGAAGTGGGTCAACGAGAATGTCGACGCCATGAAGAAGACCGCGATGGATCTGGTCAAGCAGGAGATCTTCGACTGGGACCCGTCCAAGGCCGACTCCAAGGCCACGACGTCGGGGCGCGGCTGGTTCAGCGAAGTCTTCGGCGGTGCTGCGGTGTCACTGAAGTCCGATCATGAGCGACGTGGTGTGCATTTCCAACAGACGCTGATCCTCGACGAGACCATCTCGGTCGAAACCGCAGTGACCGGAGACCTCAACGACCTGCTGCCGGCGGTGCGGGCCAACCTCAACAAGTACCTGTTCGTCATCGATATCGGCGAATTCTTCAAGAAAGTTCAGGTGGTCGGCACCTGCGCGGTGAACTTTGGCGAAAAGCTGCCAGATGGTACCGACCTGCGGGACCCGCTCGTCGCTGTTGAGCTCGAGGCCGGTTATCCCGACTTTTCCAGTCCGGTCGAGAACGGGCAAGTCAATCTGCGGATGCTGAACCAGGGCCAGCACTATGTTCAGGGACAAAGCGTCCCCAAGGGGCCTGTTTCGCCAGCGATCTGGAAGGCTGAGAACAGCAGCGATTTCGTGAACTATTCTTTCCTGCGTCTGGACAATCCGGTGCAAGGTTGGCCGAAGGACCAGATCAAACTGCGTCGCAAACTTGTCTTCGACGGACTTGACCCCCGGGTGAACCTTTCCCGGGCGATCGCCCCGCACGATCCGGCCATAGCCGAGATCCAAGAGCTCACCACCGATCATGGACCGATTCTCACCGCTGCGGCCGTCGGATATGTGTTCGTCCGGTTTGCGGTCACGCCGCTCAAGCTTCCGCCGAACGTAAGCGTAACGATCACACCGAAGATCGGCAACGATACCTACCCGGAGATCGTGGTGACGAAGGCGAATGTGACCAACGCCATCTGGGAGGTGTTCTCGGACAAATACATCGAGGAGACCAAATTTACGTATACGATGACGGTCGAGGTCGATGGTCCCAATTTCACCGATGACCCGGTGATCTACTCGACGCCCGAGCCGGTTTCGGTGGCGATCCCACAAGGACACATCAAGTACTTCCCGCAGCTGAAGACGCCGTTGCCGAGCGCGCCCGCTGACAAGAAGGCCCTTATCGACGCCTATGTGAAAGCGGCCCAAACCACACCTGCGTGACGGGTTCTGCCCCGTGCATGGCGCGTCGTGCCTGCGCTGTCGTCAGCTTGGGAGGATGCCGTGGAAGAAGAGATCAACATAGCCTTCGACATGTTCCTGGCCGCAAGGCAGGCGCCATGGATCGTAAGGCGCAACGGCATCGCCCTAGCTGATGCAGGTGGCATAAAACTGCCGGCGGGAGCATTGGATCTGCCGCGGCTGGACGAGGTGTTTCCGGCTCATCTGCTGTCGGCGGACAGGCAGAGAGGCTGGTTCTTGCCGGATTTCATGCTGGTCGATGCGGACCCGGCGTTTCGCTTCGATGTGGTTCAGCAAGCAGGCGAGGTCACCCCCGATGGCAAGCCGGTCAATCAGGCGACGCTCGCACTGTCGTTCCGGACGGAAATTCCCGCCAACGTCAAACATGTGCTGACGACCCCGGACGCCCCGGCGAGCGTGACGATCGTGCCCGACCCGCATCCCGTCGCGACTCTGTCGGTACCGGTCACGGCTCAGGATGGCTCGGTGCACCCGCTGACAACGCAAGGCACCGTGACGCCTCAATCCGACGGCACTTACCTCGCGACATTTGCTCTGTCGCAGGGCGCCGTAGAGGCGGCGTACGAGCGGCTGACCGATCTCGGCGGCGCGACGCTCGAACTGTCTTTGACCTACAGCGCCTGGCAAACGGTGTTCGCCTTCATTCCCGACGTCGGGTTTCCGCATCCGACCCCATTGTTCCACGGCTGGCACTTCCAGGCATTCGGCGACGGAACCTCGCCAGTGATCGAGCAGCTCAATGTCTTCCCCGGCGGCTATCATTTTTTTCCGGTGACGGTGAGCTATCCTCCATCCCCGCCAGCGCGGTCACTGCCGCTGGGTCTGTCCTTCGCGACCGATGCCTATCGCACACGGTTCAGGATCACGACGCGAGACGGCCACACAAGGCCCATCATCGATGCCGGGGATCTCAGCGAATTTGCCACCGTCCGTTCGGAATATCGCGAGCTCACCTCGCTGGGAGATGTCCAGGCGCAATATCCGTCGCTTCGGCGGCTCTATTTGGGCCAGGTCAGCGGCACCGTCGTCGCGCTGCCGATGAACTACGGTATCGTGCACGGAGCCTCGGGCCTTGCCGCCAAATGCGATTCCATCATCGATCCATCCAGCAATCTCACCGGCAGCCGCTTCCACTTCACCTTCACCGTTGCTCCGGTGGTGGACCCAATTGATTTGGCCAGGCTCGCGGTCGCGCTGCCGGGTGCGCCCGAGGCTGCAGGGCGCGGCTTGCGGTTGACTTTGCCGGATGGACTGGACCCGCGCCATCCGTCAATGCTCAATGGATTTCCTTCGGCGACAGCAGCGTTCGCGGACGGAATCACGCCGCACACCGTTAGAGTCTCGGTCGACATCGCCGATGACCATGCCACACCTGCACTCACGAATGTCAGCCTCTTCCTGGCTGAACTCGAAACGGCCGGGGAGGCACCCCTGTTCGCGAACATTGCCGTACGTCTCGATGATTTTTTCGGCCAGCCGGTTCAGACCCAGGCGACGCTGAACCTGCACGAGACTGCCGGGTCCGACGATCTCAGCTCCGTTATCATGCCCGGATCGCCGCCCACTGCAGTGGTCACCAACAAGGGTCCGTTCGATCTAACCCTGCAGCGATTTGCGCTGTTACCCCAGCTTGGTGTCACCGCACTCAACGACAAGGTCCTTGCGGCGGGCCAGTCGACCACGTTGAGCGCAGACGCAACTGGCGCCACCTCCGTCGCCGTCGTCCGCTCCCTCGTCGTGCCCAATCCGATTCCCAGGAAGGTGATGCTCGAGTTCGTCAAGTTCAATACTCAAACCGTGCAGCAGGTCCAGCATCCCCTCACTGTTCACGCGGCGGTCAACTTCGCCGCAGCCGGGATCACCGCCATCGACGTGGCGTTCAGCCTTGCCGAAGCGCCTGCTCTGCCTGTGCCCCGGCTGACCCTGACTGCCTCGCATACGATAGACTTCGTCAACGTGCTGATCCCTGTCGACTCCGCAATCACTGGCCTCGAGACGACAGTCACTCTGGATATCACCACGCCCAGCGGCCGACGCAGCGTCACCGTCACCCACGATTTCGTCGACGAGCCCACCCTGACCATCACCAACAATACGATCGCGTGAGGCGATCCCGACTGTGTTGCGCCAAACCCGGCGTGCTCGAGATAAAGGAGGCAGATCATGGCGGACGACGTTCTTCCGGCTGGCCCGATTTTCGGTCCCGACTTCGTTGCGATCAGCGTCGAGGATGGCCGTGGAACCGGGCTCGATGTTCCGATCTATCCAGACGCCAACAATGTTCAGCTGAGGGACGCGGGCCTGAGCGCCATATTCTATTTTCAGCCAGCAAGGGTCTTCCTGGCCACTCGACCAAGCTCGGGTCGTCCTGACTTCTCCATGAGAGCCATGGTCAAGCGCGGCAGCGGTGCCGGTGCTCCTCAGGTCGAATTCGTTGGTGGATCATGCACTTTCAGCACGACTTTCGCGCTTGGTGACGCGATGCTCAATTCGATTCTGGCAGAGCTCATGTCGCATCGTCATGTGCCGCCGCCCGACAGGATTGCTGCGCTATTCAACCATGAGAGCGCCGACCCCGCTCCGGAGCTGCGCATGGTCCCCATTTTGCACAACACCGTCTCATGCACGGTCCCGCGGCCTGCGTCCGGTCAGGCCTTCCTGACTGTTCAACCCAGCCAGATCGGAAGTATCGAAATGCACGCGCGCACCACCTTTCTGGTGTCTTGCAACGCGGCTGCTACGGAAGAAATTGTCGGCAATCTCAGGAACGGATCGTCGCCACCGTTTGTCGTGACCAATACGCTCACCCAACAATTCAGCACAGGCGGAGCAGCGCCGGCAGTCGAGATCGTTCTTGATGCGGCAAAGCTTTATGATGCGTTCGCGTCTGCTCTGCCGCAGGGCGATTCGCGCGCGATAGCAGGGGCAATCCCAAATACGGCTTATAGCGCGGGCCTCGGCAATGGTGCGATCGTCACTCACATCACCGAAGGCGACAGCCGAAGCGTGGACCCGAGCTTGAAAGCCTGGATCGAATTGAGCAACCCCGTCAAGAGCGCCGCGATCGCCGCAGCAAAGGAGCAACTGTTCGAGATCGGCCCTGAGGTGCCGACTCCAGCCGATTCTGGTTGGTGGAGCGACGTGTTCGGAGGGGCCACGGCCTCGTTGAAGCCAACGCGTCCCGCGGCGGGAACGACCATCGCACCGACCGTTGCGCTCAGTGGTCCCATTTCCACCGAACAGACCGTTGTGGGCCAGTTCGACTCGCTGGCCCCCGCGGCGAAGGCCAGCATCGATAACTATCTCACGGTCATCGATATGGGCGAGTTCGCGTGATCCGTGGTCCGGGCTGCACTAGCCAATCATCTCCCTGACCATCGGCACCACCTTGCGCCCGTAAAGCTCGATGCTTCGCATCAGCTTCTCGTGCGGCAGCGGTCCCGCCGAGTACTTCAACTGAAACCGCGCAAGGCCGAGTGTCTTCGCCGTCTTCGCGATCTTGCGCGCCACGGTTTCCGGCGAGCCGACATAGAGCGAGCCGTGCTCGGCCTCGCTGATGAACTCGTCGCTAGACATCGGCGGCCAGCCGCGCTCGCGGCCGATGCGGTCGCGCATGGCCTTGTAGTCGGGCCAGAGCTCCCCGCGCGCCTGCTCGTCGGTTTCGGCGACGTAGCCGGGCGAATGGACGCCGATCGGCTGCGCCGGGCGGCCGAATTCCTTGAAGGCACGGTGATAGAGATCGACATAGGGCACGAAGCGCTCGGGATCGCCGCCGATGATGGCGAGCATCAGGGGCAGATCGTAATGCGCGGCGCGCACCACCGATTTCGGACTGCCGCCGACGCCGATCCAGGTCTTGAGCTGGCCGTTTTCGACCGGCGGATAGACCAGCTGCTCCTTCAATGGCGGACGCAGCTTGCCCTGCCATGTCACCGGCTGCTGCGACAGCAGGGCTGCGAACAGATCGAGCTTCTCCTCGAACAGCTCTTCGTATTCGCGCAGGTCGAAGCCGAACAGTGGGAAGGACTCGGTGAACGAGCCGCGGCCGAGGATGACCTCGGCGCGTCCGCTCGAAAGTGCATCGAGCGTCGCAAAGCGCTGGAATACGCGGATGGGATCGTCCGAGCTCAGCACCGTCACGGCCGAGCCGAGATGGATTCGCCTGGTGCGCGAGGCGATCGCGGCGAGGACAGTTTCGGGCGACGAGATCGCAAAATCAGAACGGTGGTGTTCGCCGAGACCGATGAAGTCGAGGCCGAGCTCGTCGGCCAGCACCGCCTCGTCGACGACGTTGCGGATCACCTGCGCATGGGGAAGCAGGGCGCCGGAGGCATCCTTGGTGACGTCGCCAAAGGTATCCAGTCCGAATTCGAGCGGTGCGGTCATTGATCAGGTCTCTGCGGGGAATACCGGACACTTAAGTGCCGGGCGTCGTACCACAAGCGCGCTTTCGGAAATGCTCGGTTTCCGTTTGGTCGGTCTACCGCCACATCCCCCGCATCCGCGCCCCGATGTCGATCTTCGGCCCCTGTGCCGTGGTGCGCGCTGCGCCGGCAGCCACTTTTGGCCAGGCGGCGCGCTCGAACAGATAGACCAGCTGCTCCGGGATGAAGCGGGTGCGCGAGGCATAGACGTGGCGGTCGCCCTTGGCGGCCTGGCCGTGCACGAAGAAGCGCTGCGGCACCACGAGATGCAGGTCGTCCTTGGCGCGCGTCATCGCGACATAGAGCAGGCGGCGCTCCTCCTCCAGCTCGGCAGAGGTGCCGGCGCCGAGATCGGAGGGCATGCAGCCATCGACGACGTTGAGCACGAACACGGACTTCCACTCCTGGCCCTTGGCCGAGTGGATCGTGGAGAGGATCAGATAATCCTCATCGCGCAGGGGCGGCCCGGATTTGTCGCTGGTCGCATCCGGCGGATCGAGCGTGAGCTCGGTGAGAAACTTCTCGCGCGAGGAATAGCCCCTCGCGATCTGCTCGAGCTGCATCAGATCGGCGCGGCGCGTCTCGGAATCCTCATGGATGCGATCGAGATGCGGCTCGTACCACAGACGCACGCGCTCGAGATCCACAGGCCATTCCGAGTAGCGCAAATTCTCGACCGTGCGGACGAAGCTGGTCCAGTCATCGCCGGTGCGCGCCGGCACCGGGAGATGGGCGAGCGCGTGCAGCGGGTCCATACTCTCTGCCATCTGGTCGAGCACGCGCTGCGCGGTCGCGGGGCCGATTCCAGGCAATAAATGCAGGATGCGGAAACCCGCGACGCGATCGCGCGGGTTCTCGGCAAAGCGCAGCAGGGCCAGCACGTCCTTGACATGCGCGGCGTCGAGGAATTTCAGCCCGCCGAACTTCACAAACGGAATGTTGCGGCGGGTCAGCTCGATCTCCAGCGGACCCGAATGCGAGGAGGTGCGGAACAGCACCGCCTGGTGCTTGAGCAGCGCGCCTTGCTCGCGACTGGCCAGCACCTGCTCGACGATGTAGCGGGCCTGGTCCGTCTCGTCATGCACGGTGACGAGCTGCGGCTTCTGCGTGGAGGTGCGGTCGGTCCAGAGGTTCTTGGTGAAGCGCTCGCGGGCGAGGCCGATGACGCCATTGGCCGCCGCCAGCACCGCTTGCGTCGAGCGGTAATTGCGGTCGAGCGTGATCGTCTCGGCGCGCGGCGAGAAGCTCTGCGGAAAGTCCAGGATGTTGCGGACGGTGGCGGCGCGGAATGAATAGATCGACTGCGCATCGTCGCCGACGACGGTGAGCCCGCCTCCATCAGGCTTCAGGGCCAAAAGGATCGAGGATTGCAGGCGGTTGGTGTCCTGATATTCGTCGACCAGCACGTGATCGAAGCGGCCGCCGATCTCTTCTGCAATGAGCGCATCGCTCATCATCTGCGACCAGTAGAGCAGGAGGTCGTCGTAATCGAGCACGTGCTGGGCCTGCTTGGCCTCGACGTAAGCCGCAAACAGCCCCTTCAGCTCGGCGGCCCAGCCCGTGCACCAGGGATAGTGCTGACCGAGCACCTTCTCGATCTCCATCTCGGCATTGACGCAGCGCGAGTAGATCGACAGGCAGGTGCCCTTGGCCGGAAAGCGGCTCTCGGTCTTGGACAGGCCGCGCTCGTGCCGGACCAGGTTCATCAGGTCGGCGGAATCCTCGCGGTCGTGGATGGTGAAGGCGGGATCGACGCCGATGCGCTCGGCATATTCACGCAGGAGACGCGCGCCGATGCCGTGGAAGGTGCCGGCCCAGGTCAGCGCATCGCGCATGATCGCGGCATTGTTCTCACCCAGAACCTTGCGCGCGATGCGCTCGACGCGGCCGGCCATCTCGGCGGCGGCGCGGCGGGAGAACGTCATCAGCAGGATGCGGCGGGGATCGGCGCCGGCGACGATCAGATGCGCGACGCGGTGGGCGAGCGTGTTGGTCTTGCCGGAACCGGCGCCGGCAATGACGAGCAGGGGCGCGCCCACGGTCGCGCCATCGGCCACGCCATGCTCCACGGCGCGGCGCTGCTCCGCATTGAGCGTGTCCAGATATGACGTCACGAATCGCCCCGATGAAGCGGTCAGAATCAACGATCCCCGCGCGAATCGCAATGCGGCTGGACGCGAGTGGCGTGAGGATTTAGGGGAGAGGCCAGCTCGAGTTCCAATCCGAGGGATTGCAGACATGTCCGATCCCGGCCCGCAGGGATACGCCGACGGCCGGCCAAACGTGACGGCGCTCCTGCCCATCATCCCCCAGTTGCTGTCGCGCCGAACCCATCGGCCGGCACGTAGAGCTTGACCGGCCGGATCTCGTAAACTGCACTCGGATTGACCTCACGCAGCTTCCGTGCAGCCGCGATCGCCTCTTCATCCGTGTCGTAGTTGACGAGGTGGAAGCCCAGAAGCTGCTCCTTGGTTTCGGCAAACGGGCCATCCAGCACGATGCCGGCGCCGGGGCCGCGCAAGGTGCGGGCCTTTTTGGTGTCATCGAGACGAGCGGCCGGCCCGAGATGTCCGCTGGCCCGCAAGGGCGCCTGAACCTCGATAACCTTGGCCACGACGGCGGCGTCCTGCTGCGGCGTCCAGGACAACATCTCATCTTCCACGTGATAGGCCAGGATCGCGTAAAGCATTGTTACCTCGCTCGTTCTTGGGTGCGCCGCCGGAAGGATGTAGCACCGCCGCCGATGCCGGCAATAGCGGCGCGCCAATATTGCGTCACGGCGATGCTGACGAAACCATTCTGAAACCCGATTGCCGGTCGGTGGCGTGAACGCCGGCCAAAGGCGGGGCGACTGATGGCCACCAAGAGCAATCAAAGGGCTATCGGAGGCGGCAATGTCGGGTCAGTCCATCAAGATCATCTGCGACGCGCGGCGGGCGGGGAAGTCGGAGCCGGCTGATCTGCACGACCAGGCAGGTCATCACCGCTACTATGGCAGCTCGGTCGAGAACGGCGGCGAGCGCATCGTCGAAACGCGCCGCGGCAAACGCCCGTCCGTCCTCGCCATCTTCGGATTCTGAATCGCGCTTTCAGCCGGCATTGTCAGGGAGCGCTCAGCACCTGCTTGACGAGGGTCTCGCGCAGCGTCGCCAACTCGCCGCTCGCCTCCATCTGCGCAATCACCTGTCCAACCTTCGGCACGAGGTCGCGGTGGCGTTCGTGCAGGTAATGGAAGATGCGGACACGCTCGAGCGGCGGCGAGAGCGGATAGATTCTTGCTTGCAGATTGAGCTTGCGGACCGCGGCCAGCCCGCTGAAGAGGTCGGTGACCATCACGTCGAAACGATCGGCATCGAGCATCGTGATCATGTTCTCGAGGCCAGTGGTTGCCGTGACGCGGTCCATGCCGCGCGTGCCGGCTTCCGACGAGCCGACGCCGCGGACGATGCCGATGCGGTAGTCCCGGATCGAATTCCAACCGTCCACGACGAAATGGAGTTTGGTCGTGAACACGGACGGCTCGATGTAGTTGATCGCGGGCGTTACCTGCAGCAGCGTCGGATAGTCGCGCGACAGCGATCCGATGCGCTGGATTTCGCCGTCGACCTCGCCGGCGCTCGACAGCGCGAGGGCCCGCTTGCCGGGGACGTCGACGAATTCGAGCTTGATGTTCAGCTTGGCGTAGACGGAGCGAAGCATTTCGCCGCCGACATATTGATCCGGGATGTCGGCGATCCGGGCCAGCCGGATCACCGACTGCGCCTGGGCCGAGCCGGCTGCAAACAGCGACAGGCAGACGAGGATGATCCGCCACATGAGTGCCTCTCGGCCGTTTCTTGCTACCCTTGAGTTCTGATACGTGCGTGATCTACCGGAGATGGCGGTTGCGCGAAGGCATAACGCTCACCGCTCGCCCGCCATGGGCGCGAATCCGGGATATCACCGATGACATTCTAGCACGCGAAGTGGTAGTTTGCGCTGGCATCCTGCTGCTGGGCGCAAGATATGACCCCGCCGACCTCAGATCGCCCAAGGGCCGACAGGATTGCTGCGCGCACCGCGTGCTGAGGGAGATCAAAATCGTAAAATCGCGTGCGGCTGCGATCGGCAGGCCGAAGAGGAGTGCCGTCATTTTCCGGGACGGGGTGCATGGGCAACGCAGGTAAAGAGAGTCCGGATCGCAGCCGCGCTGTCGCGCCGGCGGCGGCGAAGCAGGATTTGAGCGGCATCGGAACTGCATTCGCGTCCCCGATGCTCGCGACCTTGTCGTCGCGGGCATTCAACTGGTCGCGCAGCGGTATCGGGCCACGCCTGCTTGCGGCCGTGCTGCTGTTCTCATCGCTCGTTACGCTGACCCTGACTGCGCTCCAGCTCTATCTGGACTACGATCGCGAAGTCGGCATGATCGAGACAAGGCTCGGGGAGATCGGTCGCAGCACCACCGGCAGCCTCGGCGAGAGTCTGTGGAGTCTCGACCAGAACCAGCTCAAGCTTCAGCTCGAAGGAATCCTGCGCCTGCCGGGTCTGCGCGCCGCCGAGGTCCGCGAGATCGCCGATCGGCCCAATCCTATCAGTGTCGCCGTCGGCGAACGAGGTCGCCGCTCGGTCGTCACGCGCGATTATCCCCTGATTTACACGGTTCAAGGGACCGCGCGCCCGATCGGCGTGCTCCATGTCGAGGCGACGCTCAGTGACGTCTATCAGCAATTGCTGAACCGGGCCCTCGTCATCCTGGCAAGTCAGGCGGCAAAGACCTTCCTCGTCTCGCTGTTCATCATCTACATGTTCCACATTCTGGTGACGCGGCACCTGGTCGCGATCGCCGACTTCGTCAGCAAATACAATCTGGCGCGGCCGCCTCCGCCATTGCATCTGGAGCGTCGGCCGCCTTCCGACCCCGACGAGCTGGACAAGGTGGTCGACGCATTCAATGCCATGTGCAGCAACCTCGGGCATGCCTATGACGAGCTGCGCGAGGCCAATGCGAATCTCGATCGTGACCTGAAGATCCGCAAGCGCGCCGAAGAGGATGCGCGCGCGAGCGAGCAGCGCTTTCGCGACTATGCCGAGATTGCCTCCGACTGGTTCTGGGAAACCGGACCGGATCATGTCTTCACCTACATCTCTGAGCGGGCCGGTGCTTTCGGAACGGACCACCGGGCCATGATCGGCAAGCGCCGTCCGGATGCCGCCTTCGACCAGAACGCCGAATTGGAGAAATGGCGCGACCACATGGCGATGCTGGATCGTCACGAGCCGTTCCGGAAGTTCGAATATCGCGGCCGCGATGCGGCCGGTCGTCCGCACTATTTCAGCGTCAACGGCCAGCCTGTGTTTGGCGACGACGGACGTTTCATGGGCTATCGCGGCTCGGCCACCGATATCACCGCACAGCGCGAGGCCGAGGAGCGGCTTCGCCAGTCCCAGAAGATGGACGCGATCGGTCAGCTGACCGGGGGCGTCGCGCACGATTTCAACAACGTGCTGACGGTCATCACCGGGACCATCGAGATCATCCAGGAAGGGCTCGCGGACAAGCCCGAGCTCGCCGCGATCGCCCAGCTCATCGACGACGCGGCCTCGCGCGGTGCCGAGATCACCTCGCAGCTCCTGACCTTCGCGCGGCGTCAGCCGCTGGAGCCGCGAGAGATCGATATCAACGCTCTCGTCGCCGAGACGGCGAAGCTGTTGCGGCCGACTCTCGGCGAGCATGTCGAGATCGTGATGCATCTCGACGACGATGCGTGGCCGGCCATGGCCGATCCGTCGCAGCTTTCGTCGGCGATCGTCAATCTCGCCGTCAACGCGCGCGATGCGATGCCGGATGGCGGCAGGCTCACGCTCGAGACCGCGAACCGGGAATTCAACGGCACCGACAATGATGACGGCGAAGCCGGCGCTTACGTCATGATCGCGGTGGCCGACACCGGGCACGGCATTCCTGCCGAGATTCGCGAGCGCGTGTTCGAGCCGTTCTTCACCACCAAGGGCGTCGGTCGCGGCACCGGACTTGGGCTGAGCATGGTCTACGGCTTCGCCAAGCAGACCGGTGGCACCGTTACGATCGAGAGCGAGGAGGGGCGCGGCACGGTGATGAGGCTGTTCCTGCCGCGATCGGCGGGCGATGCGGCGGCGAGGACGGGGCCGACGCCGACGCCGGCGCCGACGCGTGGACACGAGACCATTCTCGTGGTCGAGGATGATCCGCTGGTGCAAGGCTACGTCATCGCCCAGCTCGGCAGCCTCGGCTATCGCACGCTGACGGCCAGCGATGGCGCAACCGCGCTGGCGTTGGTCGAACGGGGCGCGAACTTCGATCTTCTGTTTACGGACATCATCATGCCCGGCGGCATCAACGGCCGGGAATTGGCGGATGCAATCCAGCTGCGCCGGCCGAACGTGCGGGTGCTCTACACCTCCGGCTATACCGACAACGCGATCGTCCACGGGGGGCAGCTCGATCCCGGCGTGGCGCTGCTGCGCAAGCCCTACCGCAAGGCCGACCTGTCGCGGAAGATCCGGGAGGTGCTCGGGGGCGAGCGCTCCGAGAAGGGCGCGACATCCGCGAAAATGGCCTGACCCAAGACCTGAACCCAAGATAAAGGCGCGGCGGGGAGATCCCCGTCGCGCCCGATTTCTTGCTCGCTGGTCCAGGGCCGAGAGCGCCCCGATGCCAAGCCCAACCTAGAACTTAGCGGGCGATCCCAGCGAGGTGACAGCGCTCGGTAAAAGACACTGGATCACCTCCTTTCGTTGATTGCGGGAGCCCTCAATATAGGCTGGAAGGCCTTACCTGTTAAGGGGCGGCGGTGCGGAACCGGCCCCTGTGCGCAGGGGCGGAAAGCCGGCGAAAGCGATCCCGGGGCAGTTGAGACCGCCGCCGGGCCGTGTTAGGGAGCGACTTACGCGGGTGTAGCTCAATGGTAGAGCAGCAGCCTTCCAAGCTGAATACGAGGGTTCGATTCCCTTCACCCGCTCCAACGCTTAGCCGGATTATGGCCTAGAGTTTTACAGCCGGTTTTACAGTTTTTGTTCCGGCCTCGTTCATTTGCTCAATCAGCGCCTTGGTCAAGGCCGTGCGGTTGACGTACCGCCGAATGATTTTTTCAACGCTCTCTTCGTCCCAAGCCATGATCTCGGCGATCGATCGAATCGGGATGCCGGCGACATCAAGCAGGCCACGCATGGTTCGGATGACCATCCCCTGAAGATCGGAGACATCGAAAGCCGAGCGGAGGCGAGCTATTCTACTTTTCTGATTTTCTTTTCGAGGTGCCCGTTTTTTTGGTCGTGAACCAGCTGGCTTAGCGATGTCTCATTGAGATGATGGAGCACTTCAGCCAACTTTGCTGTCTCCGGGTGGCCGGCGGCAAAGGTGTTGCCGTAAATCTTGCGCAGTGTGCGAATGAGGGTGTTGCCGTGCTTCTTGCTGATCTCACCGTTCTTGTCACGGTGGCGGTCGTCGATGGACATCGCGCCCTCCCTTATATTTTGTGCTTGCTCGGGCAGCCTAACGTCATTAGGTCGGCGGCATCAACCCTAATGGTCCCGCAGACGAGTCGCAGAGTTACGGCAAAGAAATTGCCGTAGTCTCGCTCCTCTCAACCAAGGGTCGAGCGTTAGGGCGTTCAGTTCCTCGGTGCGGCGCGCCAGCCGTATTCCTGATGCGGAATCGTGGAGGTAATGTCAGCGTCTCTGCTAGCCGACAGTCGCCAGGCTGCCACCCCGTAGCACAAAGTCAGGGTCAGGGCGACGGCAAGCAGAAGCATTGAGACGAACTGGCTCACGCGCGTGAGGCCCGCAAATTTGAGCTGTTGGGAGCGAGCACGGCGGATCGATTCGAACAACACAGACAAGCTGACCTAATCGCGGGATTTCCCCAGCGCAATGAGGCGGCGCGTCTGTTAGGT
Organism: Bradyrhizobium sp. BR 10261; assembly: GCF_019455395.1. Lineage (NCBI taxonomy): Bacteria > Pseudomonadati > Pseudomonadota > Alphaproteobacteria > Hyphomicrobiales > Nitrobacteraceae > Bradyrhizobium > Bradyrhizobium sp. BR 10261. The sequence continues at coordinate 28,269 of NZ_JACOFQ010000008.1, read as the reverse complement.
CTAGGATAAGGAGGCCCGGCCCGCGGCAGTAATGCTGTACTCGACTTCACCTGAAGCTAGCGGGTTGGCCTCGACGAGACCAAGCTCCACCAGTCGAGCGACGATCTCGTGATCGAACAGCGGAGTGCTGATCCACGGCTCAGCGGACAATTGCTTCAGGAAAGCGCGCTCGACCTCAGTCAGATCCATAGTTGCCTTTCTGGAGACAACTCGCGGCATCTCGCTGTCATCCCGCTCCCGAAGTAGCCCGAGCCCTGTCAGGAAGGGCCGAAAGCGCTTATCAGCCCAATCGCGATGGGGACCAGGCCAACGACAGTCCACAGGGCAGGCGAACTGGAGCCGACGCCAGCAACTAAAATCCAGACGCCGAAGCCTACGATGACTGCCGAAATGACGTAGGCGAGAGCTTTTTCCATTGTTCGATCCACAAGCAACAACGGACCGATTGCACTTCTAGGACTCGGCGCGAGCCGAAACGTTCCAACGCGCGCCGAGGGACAAGTCTGAGGGTTGGCGCCAAAACTCTTCACCCGCCGGCTTCGCTTGGCGAGCCTCACCCCGGCACCCCCACCGTTCTCTGGGCTGACCTAACCGGCTGCACAAGGAACGGTAGAGGCCGAACTGAGCGGCCGTTGATGTGGCGCGGCCCGCCGGTTCACGCTCGCGGATATTTGCACTCATTTGTGAACTGCTTCACAGCGTCCCAGCGTTGGAGGGATTGCAGTGCTCCTTTCGGTCTGCGGAGCCGAGGTCTCGATCTACACAGGAGGAGTTATGAAGCTCATTCTTTCAATCTTCATCATCCTTCCGACGAGCGCTTTCGCCAACGATTGTCCCGGATTTTTGAACTACGTGAAGGCCAATTCGCAGCTGAAGGAAGTCAGTAACAGCCAGATTCAGTGCTTTGTGACCAAGCCGCCCAAGCAGCACATTAAGGTATTCACTTTTACATCCGGCAACGTGACCGTCGCTTGCACAAGGTCGGGATCTTATCCTTACCGACAATTGTCCTGCTCCGACGGCGGCCGAACCTTCGGAAGGTCCCTCAACAACTGAGAATGGCAATCGGTCAACCGCGCCGACGTGTATGAATTATCGAGCCCTGAGGCGCCAGGAACGCGCGCGAGCTACTGCGCGTCGTGGGATGTAATTCGGCGTCAGACAGCTCGCCGCTTCCTTTAGTCCAACTGGCGCTTCAGGATTGCGATCGTCGCCAGAAGGTTGTCCCGCCGATTCCGCAGGTTTCGGGCAAGGATAGAGTATGTCGGCTCAGCGACGTCATGGACCCGGGTCCGCGCTTCTTCATGGGCGATGTCGGTTTCCAGCAGTTCGATGCGCCTTTGAAGGTCGGCAACCAACACTTTCATTTTGAGAGCGGTCTTGTCGGTGTGAGTCTCGAAACGGGATGACGTCTCCATCTGTCTGCTCCGGTTTGGCACGGACTGACGATCGCCGCGCGGTCCTGAGCCGTAACCGGCAACATGCGGGCCAACGGCTTCCCATCAAGACGCGAAGATCGTCCTAACCCTTGACGAGCGCGCGGCGGCGGGAGTCCTGGGCGGCATCAGCACGACGTCGACGAGGTCGCGCGCAAAGTAGCGCATCTAGGACGGATCGAAGGAGCTCACTGCGGCCCTTCGCAGCCACTCAGTGCAGCGTAGTTTGAACTGGTGCGTTAGGAAGCCGAAACCGCGCCTTGCAGGAGGAAGCGCAGCGACGTTATCCAGCGCCTCGATCAATTCCGGCAACCAAGCAGCGCTCGTGACGGTGGTGCTCGAAGGTGCGCTGCTGGTCGGTCCCCGGGCCTTCATGCCGGTAACCGAGGCTGAAATGACCTCGCCGTAGATCGCGTCCAAAAGCATGCTCAACATGATCACCGTACCCGTTATTGATGGCAATCCGCCGAATCCTTGCGAAACCTGTCATCTTCGCGAAGCGCAACCAGAAGGTTGAGCGCCTGTGGTTTAATTATCGCCGGTTGCAGCGCTGCCCGCTCGGAAAAAGCGGCAAAGTTGAGGCCGTCAAGGATAGATCGGATTAGAATGCCGATTATCCCCATTATACACTGTATCCCGTTTGGGGTTCTGGGTGCTTATTTGGAGGGTCAATCATGGCAAGTGTTCAACCATTGCACAGACGGGAAGGTGTCAATCTAGTTCAACTTGAGGCGGACATTAGTTCGGTACGCTCGGGAAGCTCTGTCGCTTCCATCGCTCTGCCTGATTATGTCGAGCACACCGCGGGGGTGACGCGCGTTGGCGCGCTCAGCGCGGAGGCGGTCATTCGCGACTATGAGTCCGCCGCAAAGGAGATCGAGGCTATGGGCACCGAGTTGATCGACGCCGCACAAAAATGCGAGGCGCTGACGGCACAGGTCCATGATGCGATAGCCTTCATGCGCGAAACGGCGGCCGGGTATCGTGAAGAAGGGCGGAAGATCTTCAAGCGCATCGAAGAATGCGCGTTGTTCACCGAAGACGTTCGCAAGACATGCGAACAGGTCAAGCGCAGAATGGCAGAAGTCTCCGTCGGCGAGTCTCCGAGGCCGGAGCTTGCGGAGCTGGAGCCCGAGACGGAAGGCGCATAGCGCGCAGAGGCGTAGGGCGGGTTACGCCGCGCGGATTCCTCTTCGCGCAATCCGCAGGGCTAACCCGCCCAGGCTCGCGACGACGGCTCGCCGCGGACCGGCGGATTACGGACAGCGAGCATTAGGTTTCCAAGGTTACGTGGCGAAGGTCTTTTCTTCCTCAGTCGGCTAGAACTGATCCTCGTTGCGTCCCGTCCGAGTGATAGATGTGCGTCCCCCGCGCAACGAGGTGCCCATAAGCAGCGCGAGCCGCTCGCGCCATGCGCGCTTTTGAACGCCAGTTCGATAACGTGGCGCTGCTCTGGCGTGACGTCAATATCTGAAAGGAAACGGTCTAAGGGCATGACCGCGCTACCTGATTGATCGTAGCGATCCCGTTTGCGAGATCGTGGCGCGCAAGGTGATTGAGATCGGCACGAACGGCGTCAGCAACGCAGTCGCGATTAGCGAGATCGCCTACAAGCAACTTAATCCGCGCGAGTAAGGCCGCCTCGGTTGGCGGCCTCTTCGGCCCACCGGTTCACGTTGGGGGCCTATCTCTTCGATCACGTCGTATTCGAAAGCGACGCCTTCCGGATCGTTCTGCTCGAACCACATTTCCGCGGCATTCACAGTAGCGAAAACCTTGATGTGATCCTTGTCGCCGACCTGCTTGGCGGCGTTGACGTATATGAAGACGGTCATTCGTCCCTCTGCAGATTGGTCGCCAGAGATCTGGGTCGCACATTCTGGCATCACAGCGTTATCCCACTGAATTGAACGATGGTGAAACCACCAGCACTTGGGGATGATTGACGTCCGAACCACATGTCTGGCTCGGAACGCTCGATTGGAAACAGCGATGATGCGGTCGGTTTTGGCCCTGGGCCTATTGCTTAATTTGAGTGTTGCGGGGAATGCTGCCACGGTGCATCGCTCAACACCACCATTGCGCGCGCGCCCGCAAGTGTTCGTTCCCCACAGTCAACTCGTTCCTCCCGGTCAAGGCGTGGCGACCCCCGGCTTCGCCGTCCCCGGTTGGACCGACGAGGCCACCCGGCGATGGCTGGACAGCCCCACGGCCTGCTTAGGCTGTGGCGGATAGCGCGCCACGCTGTGGCCTCTTGTCTGCCGAGTAGTCGGCGGCGAAGGATAGAACGAGGCGGAGGCCGCTCGCGCTGGGACGGCATATCCAAACGCAACTACCCTGCTGTGGCGCTAGTTTTAAAACGCACGCAGTTCTTTCTTAACCGCCTCAGCCGGGGTAGTTTATTCTGCCTTGAAGGGGTCTGTTGGCGACGCTGATTGCCGCCAGCATCGAGCCGAGATCTATTGTCGTTCCTCGAATTTGCTGCAGCGAGGATCGCCTCGCTTCACCCGGCGAAGCTCCTGGAACGACGGCCCGTCACACTGGAGCAGTGTGTATTCTTTGTATGATGGGGGCGGCACGCGCCAGCAAAGCGCCTCACCAGCGGGCACTGTGTACGTATCCCCCACGCCGGTAATATAGTTGCAGGCCGACACAGGCCTTTTGACCTTCTCTTGATCTTGTGCGTGAGCCTGAGCTAGCGAAGCCACTGCGAAGAACGCTACCGACAAAACGCGCATTATTCTCTCCTCTCGCGACAGCAAACATTCAGGGGTCCGAAGCATCGATTGGCTTGGGCGCAGGGAAGAGATCAGTCGGGGACGTAAGAAATTCCCGGAGTCGGCGGCGGTCTCAAAGCGGAGCGAGAATCTGCCAGATGACCAGAAGCACCACGATCATCAGCATGGCATAAACCCGATCCGCGCGAACAAGTCGGGCCGCGCTCCAGCGGGGGCCGCATCGCCTAACGGTTATCAACGGCATGTGGGCGGACTGAATACCTATCTAGCTTGGTGGGTTTTGAGAGGCTATCGGCGTTGCATGCACGCATGCACGTAATCCTTCATGCCGGAATCCAGCGCGCTCCGGCTGAGGCCCATGGACATGGCCTCCTCTTTGCACCTTTCTCTCTTTGCTTCGAACTGCGGATGGATTGCTTCGGCGCACTGAAGGCGGAAGGGGCCGGGGGGATATTGTCGGCAGTTTTGCGCCTGAGCGCTGGTGCTGCTTAGAACCATTGAGAAGGCAATCAGCGTGCGGACCACGTCAAAAAGGACGTCTTTCGCCATTTCACTTCTCCTTTCCCCCGATCGAAGCCGTGGTCGATTTCTTGTTGCGAGCGCCCGAGACCATGAAGCACCGGCGCTGAGTCTCACCGCACGCGCGACCGGCAGCGGCTCATGACCCATCGCCGGCGGTTGAGGCGGTAAGCTACGACGCGACCCGCCGGCTGCCACGTCGGCGGGTCTCTAACCGATTATCCAAAAAACGTCATGGCCGTGAGAGCCAAATCGGCGCCGAAATCTGATGCAAACGTCAGAAGAAGCCCGAGGGCGATACAGGCAGCGAAAATTGCGACAGCAACCTTAGACATAGTCATTTTTGCAATCCCTCTAAAAACGTTGGGAAGTGCAATTCCGAACATTGACTTAGCAAGGGCTATGCCGGCGATGTGTGAGGCAGTTCACACCAGACTGCTCGAACAAGCGAAAGTGACCCGCGCAGGGTGGCGCTGGGCAGCACCAATTTCTCGGAAAGCTTCCTGTCTCAGAGCTAGGGCCGCAAGAGCGTGGCAAGTTTTACACCACGCCGCTAACCCATTGATGCGACTTGATGCGGATAACAGCGGTTTTACAGCTAAGTCTCTCGCGCCCATGAATAAGCCACAGCCTTCCAAGCTGAATCGAGGGTTCGAACCCTTCACCCGCTCCAGCTTTTTCAGAGCCTCGGCAATAGGCTTGGCAATAGACTTGGCGAGCGGTCAGATTTCACCCTGACCACTGGGCCGCTTGACGCGTTCCGACGCGTCTTTCCGATCGCTTTCCGCGAGCCATCAGCGTCCGGCCCAGTGGACGAAGCGGCGCTCGATGACGAGGAAGATGAGGTTGAGCGAATAGCCCAGCGCGCCTGCGGCGAAGATGGCGGCATACATCGCGGGCATGTCGAACAGTTGCTGGGCTTCGAACACGCGCTGGCCGAGGCCGTCGGTCGAGCCGATGAACATCTCGGCGACGACGATGATGACCAGCGCCAGCGACACGCCGTTGCGCAATCCGACGAAGGTCTGTGGCAGCGATTCCCTGAGCATGACGTCGAACAGGACGCGCGCACGCGACGCGCCCATCACCTTGGCCGCCAGAAGCCGCGTCTTGCGCGCATTCATGACGCCATAGGCGACGTTGAACAGGATCACCAGGGCCGCGCCGAACGCCGCCACCGAGATCTTGGTGCGGTCGCCGACGCCGAACAGCACCAGGAACAGCGGGAACATCGCCGAGGCCGGCGTCGAACGGAAGAAGTCGATCAGGAATTCGACCGAGCGGTAGACCTTTTCGGATGAGCCGAGCACGATGCCGAGCGGGATGGCGATGACGGCGGCAATCGCCGTCGAGGTGATGGTACGCACCACCGTCCGGACGAAGTCGACTCCGAGCTTACCGGACTGCATGCCCTCCCAGAGCGTGCGGAACGTCGCAAGCGGCGAGGGCAACAGCACCGGATCGACCAGCTTGAGGAAGCTGACCAGCGACCAGATCGCCAGCAGGATGGCGATGCCGACGAGCGGCAGCAGGGCATTGGCGCGTTTCATCCGCGGTGCACCTCGCGCTGGAACAGTTTCAGGCAATGCGCCTTGGTGGCGACAAAGCCCGGGTCGGACATGGTGCGATCGGTGCGCGGCCGGGGGGCGTCGAACTTGACGAACTCGACGACACGGGCCGGATGCCGCGACAAGAGCAGCACATAGTCGGACAGATAGACGGCCTCCTCGAGGTCGTGCGACACCAGCACCATGGTCGTCGCCGTCTCCATGAACACGCGCTGCAGCTGCTCGCGCATGAACAGCGTCATTTCATAGTCGAGCGCCGAGAACGGCTCGTCCAGGAACAGGATTTCCGGCTCGACGATCAGCGCGCGCATGATCGAGACCAGCTGCTGCTGGCCGCCCGACAAATGATAGGGATAGAGCGACAGATCGACCTTGACGCCGAGATGCGCGACCAGGCGCTCGACGCGCCGGTCGCGCTCGGGCTTGGGAACGCCCATCAGCTTGAGCGGGTACGCAATGTTGTCGAAGGCGCGCAGCCAGGGGAACAGCGCCTCGCGATAGTTCTGGAAGACATAGCCGAACTTGACCTTGCTGACCGGCCGGCCGTCGAACAGCACTTCGCCCGCGTCCATCGGCACCAGGCCGGCGATCATGTTGATCAGCGTGCTCTTGCCGCATCCGTTCGGCCCGAACACCGAAATCAGCTTGCCGCGAGGAATGTCGAAATCGAAATTGTCGTAGATGACGGCGTCGGTGTAACCCTTGCAAAGTCCGCGGATGGTGACGTGAGGCGCGGTCCTGCGCGACTCGTCATGGGTGCCGGTCGGCCAGCTCGGGACGGCGCTGCTCACGCGGGGCTCAAAACTTCTGCAGGAACTTGGTGGCGTCGATCTTTTCGGGGATGACGCCGATTGACGCGCCGAAATCCGCCAGCGTTTGCAGATCGGCGATCTGCTCCTTGCTCATGTCCGATGCCATCACGTAACCGAGCATCGGCACCATGTCCACGACGTTATCGGGCGTGAAGGTGTTCTTGGCGAGATGCTTGCGGGCCTCGTCCGGATTGGCGTTGATGAATGCGATCGCCCTGGCCCAGGCCGCGGCGAAGCGCCTTGCGACATCCGGCCGCTTCTGGACGAAGTCGCTGGTCACCGCGCAGCCGGCCGCATAGGCATTGGCAGTTTCGCTGCCCAGGATGTATTTCGAGATCACGCCGGCCTCGAGCGAGCGTGCGACGCCGGCCTTGATCATCATGGATGCATTCGGCTCGAGCGTATATCCGCCGTCGAAGCTGCCCGAGGTCATCGCATTGACGTGCTGGCCCATGTCGAGCTGATCGATGGTGTAGTCACCGTCCTTCAGTCCGTTCTTGGCAAGGATGGCCTTGGCGGTGTTCAGATTGGCAGGTCCCGGCGCCGACATCAGCTTGGCGCCCTTGAGATCGGCGATCGAGTTCGCGGGAAAGCCGTTGCGGACGACGAATTGCTCCATCTTCCAGGTCTTGGTCTGGCTGTTGAGCGCAATGTACATCGCAACGCCCGGCTTCTTGACGTTGGCGTTCAGCCCCTCGATCGTGACGAGGACGGCGGACACCTCGATCTGATTGGTCATGAGCGCCGCGACATTGGCCGGCCCGCCCATCAGCTTGGTCATCTCCGGCTCGATGTTCTGTTCCTTAAAGAACCCGCGCTCGAGCGCGACGAAATAGGGCAGGGACGAACTGAGCGGGAAGACGCCGACCGAAACCTTGTCCTGCGCTCGCGCTGGACCTGCGAGACCGGCCATGCTTGCGAGCAAAAGGAGTGCCGCGAGCGTCTTCGTCGTCCAGTTCATGGGATATCCGTCCGGAGGGTTCGATTGAATGAGCGGTCGCGGAATCAGGGTAGGACGGACGCCGCGCGCCCGTCCTACGTTCAATGTCACTTCTTCATCGCTTCGATGACGGCGAAGCTGTAGGCGCCTTCTGGCTTCTTGGTGATGACGGGATCGGAACCGCCCGACATCAGCGTCGCCACCGTGCGGTCATAGTCCTTGACGTCGAGCTTGCCGTCGGCGTCGCCAAGCAGCTTGGCGATCTCGCCCATCATCCGCTTCTGATCCTTCTCGGTCTTGGCGCCGGTCGTGTCGGCGGCGAGGATGATCTTCACGGCCTCATCGGGATGCGCCTTGGCATATTCCCAGCCCTTCATCGAGGCCTTCACGAACTTCGCCATCCTGGCGACGAAGGCGGGGTCCTTCAGGTTCTTCTCCAGCACGTAGAGGCCGTCCTCCAGCGTTGCGACGCCTTCGTCCTCGTATTTGAAGACGACGAGCTGACTCGGCTTGTAGCCGCCGTCGATCACCTGCCAGTACTCGTTATAGGTCATGGTCGAGACGCAGTCGGCCTGCTTCTGCAGGATCGGGTCGACATTGAAGCCCTGCTTGATCACCTTGACGCCGCCCGGCGAGCCGTCGGTCTTGAAGCCGAGCTTCGACATCCAGGACAGGAACGGATATTCGTTGCCGCCGTACCAGACGCCGAGCGTCTTGCCCTTGAGATCGGCCGGCTTCTTGATGCCGGTGTCGGCACGGCAGGTCAGCTCCAGGCCGCTCTTCTTGAAAGTCTGCGAGATGTTGACGAGCGGGACGCCCTTCTCGCGCGAGGCGAGCGCGGACGGCATCCAGTCGACGGTCACGTCGGCGCCGCCGCCGGCAATCACCTGCGGGGGCGCCACGTCAGGACCGCCCGGCTTGATGGTGACGTCGAGGCCGGCTTCCTTGTAGAAGCCCTTGTCCCTGGCCACGAAGTAGCCGGCGAACTGCGCCTGGGCGACCCATTTGAGCTGGATGGTGACGGGTTCGGCTGCTTGTGCGTTCGAAAGCGTCAGGCCGAGCGAAAGACCTGCGGCCAGTGCCAATGCGTGCTTCATGCAAGACTCCAAATTCAACTTGGACCTCGCCGACCTAGGTCCGATAGGACGGATGCCAGAACGTTGTCGCGCGTTCGGCCAGCGTGACAAAGCCGTAGAAAGCCATTCCGGCGAGGGCGGCCAACGCGATCTCCGCCCAGACCATGTCGATGGCCATGCGGCCGGCCTCGGTGGAGATGCGAAATCCGATACCCTGTGTCGGAGTACCGAAGAACTCTGCAACGATCGCGCCAATCAGGGCAAGCGTGGCGTTGATCTTGAGCGCGTTGAAGATGAAAGGCAGCGCGGCCGGCAGATGCAGCTTGGCCAGCGCCTGGGCATGGGTGGCGCCGTAGGAGCGCATCAGGTCGCGCTCGATATGGCCGGCCGCATTCAGCCCGGCGATGGCGTTGACCAGCATCGGGAAGAAGGTCACGAGCACGACCACGGCGGCTTTCGACGGCCAGTCGAAGCCGAACCACATCACCATGATCGGCGCGACGCCGACGAGCGGAAGCGCCGAAAAGAAGTTGCCGAGCGGCAGCAGCCCGCGGCCGAGGAAGGCGTAGCGGTGCGCCAGGATCGCAACCAGAAGCCCGGCGGCGCAGCCGATGACGTAACCCGCCAGCACGCCGCGGACGAAGGTCTGCACGAAGTCGGCGCCGAGGATCGGCAGCGAATGGGCGAATTTCGTCGCCGCCGCGCTCGGTGACGGCAGCAGCACGGCCGGCACGCCGAAGCCGCGCACCGCGACCTCCCAGAGATAGAACACGGTGAGACCGAACAGGAGCGGGACCAGCAGGTCGAGCGCGCGCCGCCGTCTGCCCCGGGCTTGATGCGTGCCGGCGAGATTGACGACGCCCAGTGCCGCCGACAGCCAGCACGCCATCACGATCATCCAGAAGCCGGCGCGTGCGGTCCCCGCCACGGCCGCATCGTCCAGCAGCACCAGCGACGCGGCGGCGGCGAGCGTCGCACCGGCAAGACCGGGAATTGTCGCCCGTTGATCCGACAGCCAGGCGGCCAGCAGGAACAACAGGCCGGCTGCGCCGACAATGGACCGGACGATGGGATAGGCCGACAAAGGCGAGGATTGCGGCGCGAGCGGAAGCACGAAGGCGAGCGCCAGCGCGGCGGTCGCGGCGATGAATCCCAGCCTCAGCTTGCGCGGATCCATCAATGCACCCCCATGCGCCGGCCGACAGCGCGTTCGATCAGTCCGATCAGCGCGATCAAGGCGGAGGAGAGGACAGCGGCGGCGACCAGCGCCGACCACAATTGCACCGTCTGGCCATAGTAGGAGCCCGAGAGCAGCCGCGCCCCGATGCCGGCTTCCGCGCCGGTCGGCAATTCCGCGACGATGGCGCCGATCAGCGAAATCGTCACGGCGACCTTGAGGCTCGCGAACAGATAAGGCACCGATGCCGGCCAGCGCAGCTTCCACAGCACCTGGCGCGGCGTCGCCGACCACGTTCGCATCAGTTCGAGCTGGAGCGGATCGGGTGAGGCAAAGCCTTTCACCATCCCGATGGTGATGGGAAAGAAGCAGAGATAGGCCGAGATGATCGACTTCGGCAGCAGGCCGTGCAGTCCGAGCGCCCCCAGCACCACGATGAAGATCGGCGCCAACGCCAGCACCGGCACCATCTGCGAGCAGATGATCCAGGGTAGCAAGCTCCGCTCCAAGACTCGGCTGTGCAGGATCAGCAGCGCCAGCACGATCCCGAACAGCGCGCCGAGCAGGAAGCCGAGCAAGGTCGCCGATAACGTCACCAGCGAATGGTAGACCAGGCTGCGCGGCGCCAGCGGCGGGTAGCCGAACACGGAATCGAGGAAGGCGGCGGCGATCTGGTGCGGGGCCGGCAGCAATGGCCGCTCGGCATCCATGGTGCCGGCGAGCACGTCGCTCATCGTATAGGGTGTCTCTTCGCGCTCGAAGCCGTCGCGGACCAGCGACCAGTTCATGGCGATGGCCGCGACATACCAGATCGCGGCCAGCGCCAGCACCATTGTGACGACTGGCGCGTAACGCGTGACCAGGGGATGATCACGAAGCGTGCGCGCGGGACGCAAGGGCAGGGCGAGCGCGTTACTCGTCATAGGAGTGCCCCGCGCGCAGGCCATTGCGCACGCGCTGCGCCACCTTCAAAAATTCCGGCGTCTCGCGGATTTCCAGGGAACGGTCGGTCGGGAAATCGCAGTCGATGACATCGATGATGCGGCCCGGGCGCGGCGACATCACGACAATCCTGGTCGACAGGAATACGGCTTCCGGAATCGAATGGGTCACGAACAGCACGGTCTTGCCGGTCGACTTCCAGAGCTGGAGGAGCTGCTCGTTGAGGTGATCGCGCACGATCTCGTCGAGCGCGCCGAACGGCTCGTCCATCAGCAGCAGCGCCGGATCGAACGACAAGGCGCGTGCGATCGAGACCCGCTGCTGCATGCCGCCGGAAAGCTGCCAGGGAAATTTGCGCTCGAAGCCGGTGAGATTGACCATCGACAAATAGCGCTCGACGCGCCGCTGCTGCTCGATCTCGGAATAGCCCATGATCTCCAGCGGCAGCTTCAGGTTCTTCTCGATGGTTCGCCATGGGAACAGCGCCGGCGCCTGGAATACATAGCCATAGCTGCGGGCAAGCCGCGCCGCTTCCGCGCTCATGTCGTTCACCGTGAGCGTGCCGGACGAAGGCTGCTGCAGATCGGCGATCACCCGCAGCATCGTGGTCTTGCCGCAGCCGGACGGCCCGATGAAGGAGACGAACTCGCCTTCGGCGACTTGCAGATTGACGTTGGAGAGCGCCTCGACCCGGCCGTCGGCGGTGTCGAAGGTCAGCGAGATGTTTTGGGCGTCGACGACGAGCCGCCCCGGTCGGGGGTCCGCGATCGGTTCGTCTGATATGGAGAGACTTGGCTTTGGCATGGCGATGCGAAATATTGTCGCAAAAGCGGTTTGTCGTGGCGCGCCCAATCTTTACGCAGGCGAAGTGCATAATAAGCAGGTTTTTGTCTGATTTCGAAGCAATTGACGCGCGGGCGACTTTTGACTTGCCTTGTTCACAGCAGATAGTTTCGTGTTCGCTTTCGCAACAAGCGCGCGAGCCCTCGATATGCGAGCCATATGAAGCCTGCTCCATTCAAATATGTCCTGGCGTCGTCGCTCGACCACGCGCTCGCGCTGAAGGCCGAACATGGCGACGAAGCGCGCTTTCTCGCAGGCGGCCAAAGCCTTATCCCGGCGATGAATTTTCGCCTGGCGCGGCCTTCGGTGCTGATCGACATCAACGCGCTCACGGGGCTTGCCGGCATCGATCGCCCGGAGGCGGGGCAGGTCAGGGTCGGTGCCTTGACGCGCTACCGGGCGCTCGAGCGGGATGGCGAGTTCCTCAGGAGCTGCCCGCTGTTCGCCGATGCACTGCCGCATATCGCGCATCCGCAAGTTCGTAACCGCGGCACCATCGGCGGCAATCTCTCCCACGCCGATCCGGCATCGGAGCTGCCGGCGCTCGCAATCGCCATGCAGGCAAAGATGCTGATCAGGTCGGCAGCGGGCGAGCGAATGGTGGCGGCGTCCGACTTCTTTGCCGGCCTGCTCACCACCGACCTCGCCAGCGACGAGATGCTGGTCGGTATCACTTATCCGGTCCTGGCCCCGCGCAGCGGCGCCTGCTTCATGGAAATCGCGCGCCGCCGCGGCGATTTCGCCATTGCAGGCGTTGCGGCCGTCGTGACACTGGACGAGGAGCGCCGCTGCGCCAGCGTGCGGCTCGCCCTCTGCGGCGTCGGCGAGACGCCGGTGGATGCCGGTGCCGCAGCATTGCCGATGATCGGCAGCCGTGTGACGGGCGATGCGGTCGAAGCGGTCGCCGCCGGCGTGCGGGACCTCATCGCGCCGTCCGGCAACGTTCACGCCAGCCCGGACTACCAGCGGCATGTGGCCGGCGTGCTGGTCCAGCGCGCCATCCGCACTGCTCACCAACGGATCAGCCATGCAGCCTGACCACCACGAGATCGAGCTCACGGTGAACGGCACCCATTATCGGCGCACGGTGGAATCGCGCCTGCTGCTGTCCGATTTCCTGCGTCATGAGCTGGGGCTCGCCGGCACCCATGTCGGCTGCGAGCACGGAGTATGCGGGGCCTGCACCATCCTTCTCGACGGTGATCCGGTTCGGTCCTGCCTGATGCTGGCGGTGCAGGCCAAGGGCCACGCGCTTGCGACGGTCGAGGGGCTGGCGTCCGCCAGCGGCGAGCTGCATCCGGTGCAGCAAGCGATGCACGCCCATCACGGCCTGCAATGCGGCTATTGCACGCCCGGGATCCTGATGACCATGACGGCCTATCTGAACGAGCATCCATCGCCGTCGGAGGACGAGGTGCGCGAGGCGCTATCAGGCAATCTCTGCCGCTGCACCGGCTATCAGAACATCGTCGATGCGATGATGGATGCGGCCGCGCGGATGCGGGAGGAGGCGCCATGAGCACTCGCTTCTTCGGCGCGCCGGTCAAGCGCAATGAGGACAGGAAGCTCCTGACCGGCCAGGCGCTGTTCATCGACGACGTCGAACTGCCTGATATGCTGCATGTCGCCTTCCTGCGCAGCCAGGTTGCGCATGCCCGCCTGAAGCAGATCGATGTATCGCGCGCGAGAAAGCGGCCGGGCGTCGTCGCGGTCTATGTTGCGGAGGACTATGGCGACTATTGGCAGCCCGGTCCGCTTCTGGTGCAGCCCCCGCCGATTCCGGGAAGCACCTTCAATCCGCGCACTCAGGTGCCGCTCGCCAGGGACAAGGTGCGCTATGTCGGCGAGCCGCTCGCTGTCGTCGTCGCAGAGAGCCGCTACCTCGCCGAGGACGCGCTCGACGATATCGATGTGGAGCTGGAGACGCTGCCTGCGGTCGTCGACATCGAGCAGGCGTTGACGTCCTCGTCGGTGCCGGTCCATGACGACCTCGGCTCGAATGTCGCGGCCCATGTCCACCAGGTCAAAGGCGACTATCGCAAGGCCGCCGCCAACGCGCATATCATCCTCAGGCGCCGCATTCGCTACGAGCACGGCATCTCCTCGCCGATCGAGACCCGCGGCGTGGTCGCGCATTGGAATGCGCGCGGCCAGCAGATGACGATCTGGGATACGACCCAGGCGCCGGTGTTCATTCGCAACGGCCTTGCCGCCATGCTCGGCCTCGGCGAGCGGCAGGTGCGCGTCATCGCGCCCTTCGTCGGCGGCGGCTTCGGGCCGAAGATCATGATGTTCTACCCGGAAGAGGTGGCGCTGCCGTGGATCTCCATGCGTCTCAATCGTCCGGTCAAATGGATCGAGGACCGGCTCGAGCATTTCGTCGCGACCACGCACGAGCGCGGCCAGATTCACGACGCCGAAATCGCGCTCGCAGCCGACGGCCGCATCCTCGGCGTCAAGGACGTCTTCCTGCACGACACCGGCGCCTACAATACGTACGGCCTGACGGTGCCGATCAACAGCCAGTGCACGCTGCTCGGCCCCTACGTGATCCCGGCCTATGACAGCACGTTCACGGCCGTGTTCACCAATCTGCCGATCGTCACGCCCTATCGCGGCGCCGGCAGGCAGCACGGGGTTTTCGTGATCGAGCGGCTGCTCGATCTGGCCGCGCGGGAGCTCGGCATCGATCGCGCGGAGATCCGGCGGCGCAACCTGATTCCACCAGACGCCTTTCCGTACAACAATCAGATCATCTTCCAGGACTTTGCGCCGCTCAGCTACGACAGCGGCAATTACGAGCCCGTTCTCACCAAGGCGCTCGACGCGATCGGATATCAGCGCTTCCTGAAGGAGGAGCAACCGAAGTTTCGCGAGGAGGGACGCTGCGTCGGCATCGGCGTCGCCTGCTACGTCGAGGGCACCGGCATCGGCCCGTATGAGGGCGCCAAGGTGCAGGTGCAGGCCAACGGCAAGGTGAACGTGGCGACCGGCATCGGCACCCAGGGGCAGGGGCATTTCACCAGCTTCGCGCAGATCGTCGCCGACCAGCTCGGCGTCGATCCTTCCGATGTCGATATCGTCACCGGTGACACCGACCAATTCTATTGGGGCGCCGGGACCTTTGCGAGCCGGGGTGCCGTGGTGGCCGGCAACGCCGTCAGCGAGGCTTCGGCCGCGGTCCGGCGCAAGGCCCTGAAGCTCGCGGCCGACGCCTTCGAATGCGCCGAGGAGGACCTCGTCCTTGCCGACGGAAAAGTGTCGATCGCGGGGATTCCAGGAAAGTTCATCCGCCTCGGCGAGCTCGCGCAGCGCGCCAATCCGATGCGCGGTGCGGTGAGGCCGGGCACCGAACCGGGGCTCGAATCCACGCAATATTTCGGTCCGCCCTCCGGCGCGACCGCCAACGGCGTTCATGCCGCGATCGTCGAGATCGATCCGCTGACCTTCGAGCTGAAGGTGCTCAAGTATGTCGTGGTCCATGACTGCGGCACGGTGATCAATCCGATGATCCTCGAAGGCCAGATCCACGGCGGCGTAGCGCAGGGCATCGGCAATGCCTTCTTCGAGAAGCTTGCCTTCGACGATCAGGGCCAGCTCCTCAACGCTTCGCTCGCCGATTATCTGCTACCGACCGCGCTCGACGTGCCGCGCATGGAGCTCGACCATACGGTGACGCCGTCGCCGCTCAATCCGCTCGGCATCAAGGGCGCGGGCGAGGCGGGAGCCATCCCGGTGGGTGCGGTGTTCGCGCAGGCGATCGAGGATGCGCTGCAGCTCACCTCGCGCAAGGTCGAGCTGCTCGAAATTCCGCTGAGCCCGAGCCGGCTGTTCGAGCTGACACGACAGGAGGACGCATGAGAACAGCACGCGTGTTTCGCCTGTCGATGGCCCATCCCGGCGACCTCTCCGAACTCGATGATCTGATCGTGCGCGGCACGATCA
Source organism: Bradyrhizobium sp. BR 10261 (assembly GCF_019455395.1). Classification (NCBI taxonomy): domain Bacteria; kingdom Pseudomonadati; phylum Pseudomonadota; class Alphaproteobacteria; order Hyphomicrobiales; family Nitrobacteraceae; genus Bradyrhizobium; species Bradyrhizobium sp. BR 10261. The sequence continues at coordinate 12,273 of NZ_JACOFQ010000008.1, read as the reverse complement.
AGGCGGCCGACGTCGCGGCCATCATCGGCAAGACCGAAGGCAATGGCGGCGTCAACGATTTTACCCGCGGCTACTTCACCCAGACGCTGATGGCGCTGCTGTCGAAGCATCTCGGCCGGCCGGCCGCCGAGCTGATCCGCGAGATCCCCTGCGTGCTCTCCGGTGGCACCGAGGGGGTGATGAGCCCGCATTACAGCGTCTTCTGTGTCGGCGAGAGCGAAGCCGCTAAGCACCATCCGTCCGCGCTGGCAATCGGGACTGCCTTCAGCGCTCCGGTGGCGGCCGAAGAGGTCGGCCGGCGCGCCCATGTCGAGAGCGTGGCGGCGACCGTGCGTGCCGCAATGAGTGACGCCGGAATCGAACGGATTGAGGACGTGCATTTCGTCCAGGTGAAATGCCCCTGCGTGACGGTGGCGCGGGCGGCGGCGGCCATCGCCGCCGGCAAGACGCCGCTCACCAGCGATCCCAACAAGTCGATGGCCTTTGCGCGCGCCGCCGGCGCCTTTGGCGTCGCGCTCGCCCTGTCCGAGATCAGGCCGGACGACTTTACCGATGCGTCGCTGCTCGCCGATTTCTCGATCCAGTCGCCGCGTGCGAGCATTTCCTCGGGCGTCGAGGTCGAAAGCAACGAGGTCGTGGTGCTCGGCAACAGCCCGAACTGGGCGGGCAATTTGCGCATCGCGCACCGGCCCATGAGCGATGCGCTCGATATCGGAGCGGTGGTCGACGTGCTCGCCGATCTCGGCATCGCGGCCAGCCCGCAGGTGTCCGCCGCGGACTCGGCGCGCATCGCCTCGGTGCTGGTCAAATGCGAGCCGGACCGGCGCGGCCGGATCCGCGGCCATCGCCACACCATGCTCGACGACACCGATATCAACGCGCAGCGGCACATAAGAGGTGCGGTTGCCGGCCTCGTGGCCGGCGTGATCGGCGATGGACGCATTTTCGTGTCTGGAGGCGCCGAGCATCAGGGGCCGGATGGCGGCGGCCTGATCGCCGTGATCGCGTCGCAGGAAGGGGCTGGCTAGATGCGGATTGTCATCATCGGCGCTGGCGTCGCGGGATGCGTGATGGCGCGCCGGCTCGCAGCTCTTGACGGCGTCGAAGTCGTCTGCCTCGAGCGGGTCAGCCGCGACGACCACTCCGAAGCGGGCACCGGGCTCAATGTCGGGCCGAACGCGGTGAAGGCGCTGCGTGCGGTCGATCCGGAGCTTGCCGCGCGCATCACCGCGGCGAGCTTCGTCTGGGCCAATTGGCGGATCTCGCTCACCGACGGCACCGTGCTGTTCGATCTGCCGCTCAAGGACGTTGCCGATGGGCCCGGCTGGCGCATCCGCTGGTCGGAGCTCTACCGCGTGTTGCGCGAGGCAGCCGGCCCGAGCGTCGCCTATGGCTGCGAGATCACGCATATCGCCCGCGATGCTGCCGATCCTCGCAAGACAACAATCACCTGGCGCCAGGATGGCCGCGAGCATCGGATTGACGCTATCGATCTCCTGATTGCGGCGGACGGCCGTTACTCCGACGTGCGGCGGACCATCTCCGGCGAAGTGCCGGTGCGTCTCACGGGCGTTGCGATCTCGCGCCTCCTGGTGCCTGACACCTCGCGCGGCCTGATCGACGATTATGAGCAATGGTTCAACGGGCCGAACCGGTTGCTGGCGTTCCGCGTGCCGCCGGATCACGTCTATCTGGCCGGCACGTTCCCGATCGAGTCTGAGATCCCCGAAGCCAGCAAGGCGCCTGAGGCGCTGCGCGCCGCCTATACGCCGGCCGAGGCGCCGCCGAGCGACCAGGCGCGCTGGCTGATCGACCAGCTCTGCAATGGCGTCGCCGACACACATTGGGCGCGGATGCAGGAGCATGATTTGCTCTACCACGCCGCCGACTGCAACGTGCTCTATCTTGGCGACGCCGCCCATGGCATGGTGCCGACGCTCGGCCAGGGCGCGACCCAGGCGATCGAGGATGCCGCCTGTGCGGCCGCGCTGATCACGCAGCGCCATCAGGGCGGCGTGCGTGACGTCGCGGCGTGGCTTGCAGAGATCGAGGCGCTGCGGTCTGATCGCATGCGCTTCGTGATGGAGCTCTCGCTGGCCGCGAGCGACACGATTCTCGCGGGCGGAGATCCGGTCGCGGGCACGCGCAAGAAGAGTGATGAACCGTTTCGCAACAATCTGAAGGCGCTGTATCGTCAAATCGGCCCGCCGATCGACGGCGGCCGAGCGTGAGGAGATATTGAGATGACCGATCTGCCGCTCGCGACCGTCCATGGTCTCTATCACATTGCGATCAAGACCGATGATCTCGCCGCGACCCGGACGTTCTGGACCGGGATCATCGGGCTGCGCGAATTTCCCCGGCCCGATTTCGGCTATCCCGGTGCCTGGCTCGGCTGCCCCCAGCCGGGCGGGCTCGGCATCATCCACGTCTATGCCGGCGGTCCCGCGCTCGGCCCCGAAGGCAAGGCACCCTCAGGCACGGCGGCGATCGATCACGTCTCGCTGTCCTGCTCGGGCTATCGCTCTTATGTGGCGCGCTTCAAGGCCGCCGGGCTCGACTGGCGCGAATTCATCGTGCCCGGCGCCTCGCTGTGGCAGCTTTTCGTCTACGATCCCTCCGGCGTGCAGCTCGAGCTGACCTTCGAATCATCGGGCGAAGGCGAGGAGAAGCCGGACGTGTCGCCGGGCCGCAAATATGTCGCCGGCGCGAGCTTCTTCGACAAGGCGACCTACCCGAAACTCGGCTGATCCATGAACGATCGCGCTCCGCTCTGGGCCATGTCGGCGCGTGAGTTCGCGCGCGCCTTTGCCGATGGCCTTTCGCCGCGCGCGGTGATCGAGGCGACGCTCTCGCATATCGCCGCGACCAATCCGCGCCTCAATGCCATCGTGACGCTGGATGCTTCAGGCGCGCTTGCCGCGGCAGACGCAAGCGCGCGGCGTTGGCGCGACGGGAAGCCCGCAAGCGCGCTCGACGGCGTGCCTGTTACGGTCAAGGACAACATCCTCGTCGCAGGGCTGCGCGCAACCTGGGGGTCGAAGCTCTATTCCGACTTCGTGCCCGATGAGGACGAATTGCCGGTGCGCCGGCTGCGCGAGGCCGGCGCCATCATCCTCGGCAAGACCAACGTGCCTGAATTCACCGTGCATGGTTACACCGACAATGCGCTGTTCGGGACCACCGGCAATCCCTGGGATCCGGCCCTGACACCGGGTGGTTCGAGCGGCGGTGCGGTGGCAGCGGTCGCCACCGGCATGTGCGCGTTCGCGCTCGGCACCGACGGCGGCGGCTCGATCCGGCGCCCGGCCGCTCATACCGGCCTCGTCGGCTTCAAACCCTCGCGCGACACCGTGGCGCGCGGCAAAGGTTTTCCGGCCATCCTGGGCGAGTTCGAGGTGATCGGCCCGATCGCACGCGGCGCCGAGGATGTTCTCGCAGCCATGGAGGTGATTGCTGCGCCGGCGTGGCCGCGCCTTATGGCTGCGCCGTTGCCGCCACGGCCGCGCATCGCCTATGCGCCGACATTTGGCCGAGCGCCCGTCGACCCCTTCATTCGCGACGTGACCGAACGCACGATCGCGCAGGCTCGAACGCTTGGCCTTGACGTCGAGACCCTATCGCCGTTCACACTGGCCGATCCGCTTGAAGCCGTGTGGCCCGTGATCAGCCAGACCGGGGTCGCCTGGCTCCTGGATCAGCATCCGGGTTGGCAGGGCCAGGTTAGCCCCGCCATCGCCGAGATGGAGGCGGCCGGGCGCCGCCTGTCGGCGCGCGACTATCTCGACGCACTCAACCAGGTCGCAACCCTGCGCCGGTCTTTCGATGCGTTGTTCGCGCAATACGACTTCCTGATCACACCGTGCGCCGCTGCGATGCCGTGGCCGGCGGGCGAATCCCATCCCGCCGTCATCGACGGCCAGCCGGTCGGGCCGCGCGGCCATGCCGTGTTCACGGCGATCGTGAACGCACTCGGCCTGCCTGCCATGTCGCTTCCCTGTGTCATCCCGGACGGCGCGCTTCCTGTCGGACTTCAAGTGATCGCGGGCTGCGATCATGATGGCGGGCTGGTGAAGTTTGCTCGCGAATATGAAGGCCGGCTGTTCGTGTACCGATGGCCGAATTCGCTCTGACGGGGTGACGCAGAGCGGCTCGGCATTCGGCAGCGCTCGGCAGTCTCTCCAGACGCCACTGCGGGTCAATCCTTCAACGCATAGGCGATGACGTAGTCGCCGCGCCTGGTGCCGAACGAACCGTGACCGCCGGCCGCGGTGACGACATATTGCTTGCCGCCGGCCTCGTAGCTCATCGGTGTCGACTGGGCGCCGGCAGGCAGGCGGTCTTCCCAGAGAACCTTGCCGTCGCGCACGTCGTAGGCCCGGATCGTGTACTCGTAGGTGCCGGTGTAGAACGCAACGCCGCCGGCGGTCGCGATCGGCCCGCCCAGCATCGGCACGCCCATCCGGAAAGGCAAAGGCAGCGGCGTGGTGTCCCGGATCGTGCCGTTGGGATGCTGCCAGACGATCTTCATCGTCTTCAGATCAATCGCAGCCATCGAGCCCCATGGCGGCCGGTAGCACGGCACGGAGAGTGGCGAGAGGAAGCTCTGGATGTCCACCCCGAACGGCGTGCCATACATCGGCTGTGTGCCGACCTCGCTGCCGACAGGCTTCTCGGCCGTCGGCGCGGGCGGATTTTGCGGGCCGCGCGGAATGAGCTTCGAGACGAACGGCAGCGACATCGGGTTGGCGATGGCGACCTGTCTCACCGGATCGATCGCGATGCCGCCCCATTCGAACATGCCGAGATTGCCGGGAAAGACGAGCGTGCCCCGCAACGAGGGTGGCGTGAACGTGCCCTCGTAACGCAGCCGGTGGAACATGATCCGGCACAAGAGCTGATCGAAGATCGTGCCGCCCCACATGTCCGCGCCGGTCAGCTTCGCCTCGGGGCGGAACGTCAGTTCGGAGAATGGTTGCGTCGGCGCGCTGCGATCGCCGGGCGCGGCGCCTTGCGGCACCGGGCGCTCCGACGCGGGCACGATCAGCTCGCCGGTGCGTCGATCGAGCACGAAGATGTTGCCCACCTTGGTCGGCTGGATGATCGCGGGAACGATGCCCTTGGCCGTGGTGACATCGACCAGGCTCGGCTGCGAGGGAACGTCCATGTCCCAGAGGTCGTGATGCACCGTCTGGTACGACCAGACGCGCTTGCCGGAGAGGACATCGAGCGCAACGATCGAGCTGGAATAGCGCTCGACCAGCGCATTGCGATCGCCGCCCCAGATGTCGGGCCCGTTATTGCCTGTCGGGATGTAGACGAGATTCAATTTCGGATCGAACGAGGCCGTGATCCACGAATTCGGCGAGCCGTTGGTGTAGTGACGCGTCGGCGACGGCAGCTCATTTTCGTCGGCTGCGCCGGAGTCCCAGGCCCAAACCAGCTTGCCGGTGTAGACGTCGAAGCCGCGGACGACACCCGAGGGCACGTCGACCGCATAATTGTCGATCACTGCCGCGGCGACGACCAATATCTTGTCGCTGACCACAGGCGGCGACGTCGGCTCGAAGAAGCCCAACGTCTTGATCCCCATGCCTTGCTGGAGATCGAGGCTGCCGTGATCGCCAAAACTGTCGCACGGCTTGCCGCTGTCGGCATCGAGCGCGATCATGCGGCCGTCATTGACCGGCAGGAAGATCCTCCGGGGGCATTCGGCGGGCGCCGGAGCGCCGCCGCTGTCGACGGCACCTTCAGCGGTTTCGTGATAGGAGACGCCGCGGCAGGTCATGTGCTGGAACGTCTTGTTGTGCACCAGCTTGGGATCGTATCGCCAGCGTTCCTTGCCGGTGCTGGCGTCGAGCGCGAACAGCACCTGGTGCTGTGAGCAAAGATAAAGCGTGTCGCGCACCTTGATCGGCGTGACCTCGAAGGTGGTCTCGCCGGAATCCTCCGGTGTCGGCATATCGCCGGTGCGGAATGTCCAGGCGACCTTGAGCTTTCCGACATTGTCGGGCGTGATCTGCTGCAGCGGCGAATAGCGCTGTCCGAATTGCGTGCGTCCATACGCCCGCCAATCGCCATCCGGCTGAGGGTCGGCTTCGCTTTGCGGCACACTCGATGCCTGCTCGGCGATCGTGCCGTTGCTGTCGTGATAGCTGGACAGAAGCGAGATGACGAGGACGACCGAAGAGGCAGCTACGCCGATCCAGAGTGGCAGCGTCGCGCTTCGGTACGACACCGGCCGGTCTTGCAGCAGCCCGCGAACGATCACGGGCGCGAGCAGCCAGAGTGCCATGGGAAAGACGATGTCGCCGCGCGCTGCCAGCGGCCACCAGTCGAACCGCACCTCCGAGATGGCCCACGCCACAGTGGCGATCAGCACGATCGCGAACAGCCAGAGCGCCTGATGGCGCTGTGCCAGCAACAACGCGGCCGTCACGACAATCCCGGCACCGAGAACAAGGTAAAAGATGGATCCGCCGAGCGTGGCGAGCCAGAGGCCGCCGCCCGCGAGCACCAGACCGATCAGGGCATAGACGAGACCTGTGACAAAGACGGCCCTGGATCGCTGCATGGTTGCTCCGGCGGGGCAAAAAGATCGAGCACTGTCCGGTGCAAACGCAGCAGACGGCGCCGAGTTGCAGTCACTGTGGTCAAGTCAACCACAGCTGGCAACCTTCGACTGCTGCGTTGATGCAACATCCAAGGGCGAAAACTTGCGATCCGATGTGATAAGTCTTTGTTCGGAATTGCGCGCTCGTTGAATACGATCATTGTCGTGTCCTTAAGGACTCGCAATAGCCGGGAACCACATCCGTCATGTATCTGGGCATCGATCTCGGCACCTCCGCAGTCAAGACCGTTCTGGTGGACGGCGCGCAGCGCGTGATCGCGAGTGCGAGTTGGGCGCTGACGATCGCCTCGCCGCAGCAAGGCTATTTCGAGCAGGATCCAGCGCAGTGGATCGAGGCGACCTTTGCCACACTGGACGCCCTGAAGGCCTCGCATGGACAAGAGCTGGCGAGGGTCGAAGGCATCGGGCTGTCGGGCCAGATGCACGGCCCGACGCTGCTCGATGCGAACGATAGGCCATTGCGGCCCTGCATCCTCTGGAACGACGGACGCTCGGCCGGGGAGTGTCGCATTCTGGAGCAGCGCTGGCCCGCCTTGCGCGCGATCACGGGCAACAAGGCGATGCCCGGCTTTGCGGCGCCAAAGCTGCTCTGGATCGCAAAGCACGAGCCCGAGGTTTTTGAGGCGACGCGGCGCGTGCTGTTGCCGAAAGCCTATCTGCGCCTCGTTCTATCGGGCGAGGCCGTCGAGGATGTCTCCGACGCATCGGGATCGCTATGGCTCGACGCGGCGCGGCGGGACTGGTCGGATGCGGCATTGGCCGCAACCGGCCTGTCACGCGCGCACATGCCGCGCCTGGTCGAGGGCTGCGCGCCGGCGGCTTCATTGCGCGGCGAGCTTGCGCAGCGTTGGGGCATGGTTCGCCGGCCAATGATCGCGGGCGGCGCCGGTGATAATCCGGCGGGCGCCATCGGCATCGGCGCGATCAAACCGGGAACCGCGTTCATCTCGCTGGGAACCTCAGGTGCCTTGCTGGCGCCATCAGACCATATTGCCACCAACCCGGACCGGGTGGTCCACACCTTCTGCCACGCAATCCCTGGCATGTGGATTCAGGCCGGCGCCATTCTCTCGGCGGCGTCGTGCCTTGCCTGGGCTGCGCGCCTGTTCGGCGTGCCTGAAAGCGAACTGCTGGCGCCGCTTGGCGCGCGGGCGCAGGCGCCGTCGCCCGTGAGCTTCCTGCCATATCTTGCGGGCGAGCGGACACCGCACGATGATCCCGTCGCGCGCGGCATGCTCGATGGGTTGAGCCACGGCACCGACCGCACGGCGATCGTGCAGGCCGTGCTGGAGGGCGTGGCCTTCGCGCTGGCCGATTGCCGGGACGCGCTTGGCGATGCCGGCATTGCAGTGACCGAGGCCGACGTCATCGGCGGCGGTTCGCGGTCCCGGTTCTGGCTGTCGGTGCTTGCAAACGTCTTGAATGTTCCGATCCATCGCTTTGCCGAAGGCGAAACCGGCGCGGCGTTCGGTGCGGCGAGATTGGGGCGACTTGCTGTCACCGGCGAGGCCATCGCAGACGTCTGCACGCCACCGCAACGCGTCGAGACTTTCGAACCTGACCCCGTGCTGGCTCGGGCCTATGCCGACCGGCTTCCCGCCTGGCGCCAGCTCTATCGGCCACGCCACTAGCTTCGCTTTGGTTGCGCATTTTGACCTGTTCGCTGTTGCCCTGTGCGGCGGCCTTTTGTTTAATGCGCAAAACCGCGCCCGACGAGGCGCGAACAGGAAACGCATTGTGCGCCGGGAGGCACGATGAACGAGCCGATCCTCGAGATGCGAGGAGTGTCAAAATCCTTTTTCGGCATCAAGGCGCTGCGTGCGGTTGACCTGACGGTCTATGCCGGCGAGGTCCATGCCTTGATGGGCGAGAATGGCGCCGGCAAATCGACCCTGATGAAAATCCTGTCGGGGGCCTACCGGCCCGATTCTGGCGGCGAGATCCGCATCGAAGGCAAGCCGGTGCATATCCACGGCCCGCTCGGCGGTCGCGCCGCGGGTATCTCGATCATCTATCAGGAACTGTCTCTGGCCCCCAATCTGAGCGTCGCGGAGAATATTTATCTCGGTCGCGAGATGTCGCGTTCAGGTTTGCTGGCGCGCGGTGCTATGCGCGAAGGTGTCGGCCCGATCCTGGAGCGGCTGGGCGCGGATTTCACACCGTCGACATTGGTGGCGCATCTCTCCATGGGGCAGCGCCAGCTCGTCGAGATTGCGCGTGCGCTGCACGCGCGCTCGAAAATCCTGATCATGGACGAGCCGACCACGGCGCTGTCCGCCGGCGAGAGCGAGCGGCTGTTTGCGCTGATCCGGCAACTTCGCGCCGAAGGGCTTGCCATCATCTATATCTCGCACCGCATGGACGAGGTCTATGCGCTCGGTGACCGCGTCACCGTGCTGCGGGACGGCCGGCTGGTCGGTTCGCTCGGCAAGCAGGAGATCCGCGCCGATGCCATCGTCCGCATGATGGTCGGGCGCGACGTCTCCTCCTTCTACAAGAAGGATCATGATCCCGAGGCCGGGAAGGGGCATCCCGTGCTGACGGCGACCGACATGGCGGATGGGCAGCGCGTCAAGGGCTGCTCGCTCACCGTCCATGCCGGCGAGGTGGTCGGGCTTGCCGGACTGATCGGCGCCGGCCGCACCGAGCTTGCGCATCTGATCGTTGGTGCCGCACCGAAGATTTCGGGTCGTCTCGAACTCGAAGGCCAGCCGATCGACATCCGCACGCCCGGCGAGGCGCTCGAGGCCGGCATCGCCTATCTGACCGAAGACCGGAAGGCGCTCGGCCTGTTCCTCGACATGTCGTGCCTGGACAACATCAATCTCGCCGTGATCGGACGCGATGCCAAGCTCGGCTGGTTCCTGGACCGCGACAAGGCGCGCGAGCGCGCCGACAGGGCGTTTGCTGGACTCAGTATCCGCGCCGCCAATCCCGGCGTGCCCGCAGGAGGCCTGTCCGGCGGCAATCAGCAAAAGGTGTTGCTATCGCGGCTGCTCGCCATTGCGCCGAAGGTGCTGATCCTCGACGAGCCGACGCGCGGCGTTGACGTCGGCGCCAAGTCGGAGATCTATACCATCATCGACAATCTCGCCAAGGCCGGCACCGCCATCCTCGTCATTTCGTCCGATCTGCCAGAGATCATCGGTATCTGTGACCGCGTCCTGGTGATGCGGTCGGGGCATATCGCAGGCGAAGTCAGGCGAACCGAGACGGCGCCTCTAACGCAGGAAGACATCATGGCCCTCGCCACGGGGACGGAGCATCTCGATGCCTGACAATGGATCGACGCAGGCAAAGGCCGCGACCGTAAACGGCACCGCCGCTGCCGAGGCAACGAAGCGCCAACGGATCAGGCTCCTGATCCGCGCCGCCGGCATGCTGCCGGTGCTGCTACTGCTGTGCATCGGTTTCCACTATCTATCGGATGGCCGCTTCTTCACCGGACAGAATCTCGGGATCGTGCTGCAGCAGGCTGCCGTCAACACCGTGCTCGCCGCGGGCATGACCTTCGTCATCCTCACCGGCGGCATCGATCTCTCGGTCGGCTCGATCCTGGCCGCCTCGGCGATGGCGGGCCTGACGGTCTCCAAACTGCCCGAGATGGGGGCGCTTTGGCTGCCGGTCGCTGTGCTCACCGGCCTTGGCTTCGGCATCATCAATGGCGCGCTGATCGCACTGTTGCGCCTGCCGCCCTTCATCGTCACGCTGGGCTCTCTCACCGCCGTGCGCGGACTGGCGCGTCTGCTCGGCGCCGACACCACGGTGTTCAATCCGTCGATTCCCTATGCCTTCATCGGCAACGGCTCGCTGACGCTGATTCCGGGCGTCGCGTCGATTCCCTGGCTGTCGGTCATTGCACTGCTCGTCATTCTCGTGTCGTGGGTAGTGCTGCGCCGGACCGTGCTGGGCGTGCACATCTATGCGGTCGGCGGCAATGAGAGCGCCGCTCGGCTCGCCGGCATCAAGGTCTGGGCCGTGCTGACCTTCGTCTATGGCGTATCAGGGCTTTTCGCAGGCCTTGGCGGCGCCATGCAGGCGGCGCGGCTCTATGCCGCCAACGGCTTGCAGCTCGGACAAAGCTACGAGCTCGATGCCATCACCGCGGTCATCCTCGGCGGCACGTCTTTCGTCGGCGGCATCGGCTCGATCTGGGGGACGCTGGTCGGCGCACTGATCATCGCGGTGCTCTCGAACGGCCTGATCCTCGTCGGCGTCTCCGACATCTGGCAATATGTGATCAAGGGCCTGGTGATCATCGGCGCCGTGGCGCTGGATCGCTACCGGTTGCAAGGCTCCGCCAGGACTTGAACGGTTTTACGCGCATCTGAGCGCATGGTGTGAAATTCGGTTGCGGCAACTGGTCTGCCGCGCCCGGGGATGAAGACAGACCAGGGAGGAAGACAATGTTGAAGATGACCATGCTCGCCGGCGCTGCGATGGCGCTTGCCCTGACCACCGCGCCGGCCTCTGCCAAGGAGCTCAAATCGATCGGCGTCTCGCTGGGCTCGATGGGCAACCCGTTCTTCGTCGCGCTGTCGAAGGGCGCCGAGTTCGAGGCCAAGAAGACCAATCCCAATGTGAAGATCACCACCGTCGGCTTCGAATATGATCTCGGCAAGCAGGTCACCCAGATCGACAATTTCATCGCCGCCGGTGTCGATCTGATCCTGCTCAACCCCGGCGATCCCAAGGCGATCGGCCCGGCGATCAAGAAGGCGCAGGCTGCGGGCATCGTCGTGGTCGCAGTCGACACCGCGGCCGAAGGCGCCGATGCCACCGTGACGACCAACAACGTCCAGGCCGGCGAGATCGCGTGCCAGTACATTGTCGACAAGCTGGGCGGCAAGGGCGACGTCATCATCGAGAACGGACCGCAGGTCTCCGCGGTGATCGACCGCGTCACCGGCTGCAAGAACGTCTTCGGCAAGAATCCCGGCATCAAGGTGCTGTCCAGCGACCAGGACGGCAAGGGCTCGCGCGAAGGCGGCCTCACCATCGCGCAAGGCTATCTGACCCGCTTCCCCAAGATCGACGCCATCTTTGCCATCAACGACCCGCAGGCGATCGGCACCGATCTCGCGGCCAAACAGCAAAACCGCAGCGGCATCATCATCACCGCGGTCGACGGCGCGCCCGACATTGAGGCCTCGCTGAAGGATCCCGGCTCGCCGCAGATCCAGGCGTCGGCCTCGCAGGACCCGTTCTTCATGGCGCGGCGCGCGGTGCAGGTCGGCGTCGGCATCCTGAATGGGCAGAAGCCGGCCTCGACCGTCGAGCTGCTGCCCTCGAAGCTCGTGACCCGAGATAACATCGGGGATTACAAGGGCTGGACCTCGGACCGTTCACAGTAGAACGGCTGCATTGGGCGGCGACCTGTTGCGCGGTCGCCGCCTTCGCACGACGGCGCGTTTCGGCATCGTCAGCACCATTGGCACGGCAGCTGCGTGAGCGGCGCAAGGCGCTCCCGTCAACGGCCGACCATGGCCTTGGGGCTGAATCGTCGGAAGAACGGGTTGACCCCGGCGAGCGATATGTCAGAGAAGGACAGCAAGTCCGGTCGGGCATTTTGGGACATCGCGAATGGCAAGCGTACCGTTTGAGCTGAAGGGCAAGAGCGTCTACGTCGCCGGCCATCG